>JAJRPT010000082.1 GCA_024280675.1 Bacteroidota bacterium | reverse complement strand
CCTATAATAATCACGAGCGTATTCTTCTCTACGCTCTTTGTCCTTGTTAGGATTGATTATCTCAATACCTTTCAAATCAATGCTAAATTCTTCTGCAATAGCTCCAATCACAGACCTACGCCCAAGAAGTATTGGATGCGCAATTTCTTGCTCGACTGCAATCTCGGCAGCACGGATGATTTTACGCTCTTCACCTTCGGCAAATACAATTTTCTTTGGTGTTCTTCTGGCTTTTGTATTCATAACAGACATAAATTCATGTGCCCGGCCCATACGGATATTGAGCTCTTGCCGGTAAGCATCTATATCTTCAATCGGTTTTCTTGCAACTCCAGTTTCCATGGCAGCTAGTGCAACCGCTGGTGCTACCCAAGTCAGAACACGTGGATCGAATGGCTTGGGGATAATATAATCTTTCCCAAATTTCATATCATCGACACCATAGGCATGTTTTACCGTATCGGGAACATCTTCTTTTGTGAGATCGGCAATCGCAATGGCACAGGCACGTTTCATCTCTTCGTTAATTTGGCGGGCGTGAACGTCCAATGCTCCACGGAAAATAAATGGAAAGCCAAGTACATTGTTCACCTGGTTTGGATAATCGGAGCGCCCTGTTGCCATAATTACATCATCACGTGCGGCCATCGCATCGGGATAGGAAATCTCAGCATCAGGATTTGCCATTGCAAGTATAACAGGGTTCTTTGCCATTGACTTTACCATATCCTGACTCACTACACCACCTTTGGATAAGCCAAAGAACATATCAGCACCTCCCATAGCATCTTCTAAGGTTCTAAGTTCTGTATCACGAACAAACTCCTCTTTGTACTTGTTCATTCCTTCTTTGCGGTCCCTGTAGATAACACCTTTTGAATCGCACATAATTATATTCTCAGCCTTGAGACCAAGTGAGATATGAAATTTTGCACAAGCAATCCCAGCCGCTCCAGCACCATTATACACTGCTTTTATCTCACTCAATTTCTTCCCAGAAAGCTCAACTGCATTTAACATTGCAGCACCAGAAATAATTGCTGTGCCGTGTTGGTCGTCGTGAAAGACAGGAATGTTCATTTCTTCTTTCAACCGTTTTTCCAACTCAAAACATTCCGGACCTTTGAAATCCTCGAGATTAATTCCACCAAAAGTTGGTTCCATCATTTTGATAGCACCCACCAATTCATCAATATTATAACTGTCCAATTCAATATCAAAGACATCAATATCTGCAAATTTCTTGAACAGCACGCCCTTTCCTTCCATCACTGGTTTGCTTGCCAAAGCACCCAAATTACCCAGCCCAAGCACAGCACTACCATTGGAAACAACCCCCACAAGATTACCCTTTGCCGTATATTCATAAGCCATTGCAGGGTCTTTGGCAATCTCCAAACAAGGCTCGGCAACACCTGGGGAATAAGCAAGAGAAAGGTCACGTTGTGTGCTAACAGATTTTGTTGTCACCACCTCAATTTTCCCTTTCCGTCCTTTGGAATGGTAATCTAATGCGTCTTTTCTGAGATTTTTCATAGCTTAATCTTTTGTTTTTTCTAATCACGCAATTTAGCAATAAAAAAATTGCTTAGCATATTCTTTGTTGTCTCTTTTAATTATAGCTCACTCATTTTCTTTAGAATTATAAGAAGCTAGTCTCAAGCAAATCAAGTCCTGCAGACCTCTAATTTTACTAGACGAAACAGTATAATTATTAAAAAATAATGCAAATGCCAGCATCTCCCCTTCTTCGGTCTTCACATAACCACAAATATTAGAAATATTAGTCATAGTCCCAGTTTTCGCCCAAATTCTATTTTTTGCTTTACTCCTTTTCATCCTTCTTTCAAGAGTCCCTTCCCGGCCGGGGCGACCAAGAGAAGACATAAAAACATTCCTATGCTCGGAGTCGTAGGCAGAGGAAAGTAATTCTATCGCCGCATTAGGACTCATCAAATTCATCCGTGACAAACCACTCCCGTCATAGAGTTCAAGACCAGAATCAATCCCGATACCCTTTGCCACTTTGTCAATCTGCTCTAATCCTTTTTCAAAAGAACCAATCCCAGTCTTCTCCTTTCCAATAGTCTTTAGCAGTATTTCGGCATATAAATTCACACTCTTAGAATTTATTATTTTGATTATACGCCCAAGAGAATCAGAGTTTTGAGAATTTATCAAGACCAGTGAAGAAAGGTCAAGACCAGATCCTCTGTCAATGACTATGTCACCACCCCTGATGATGAAGTTACTCTCAAGCAGGTGATCTCTGAAATTGTACAGGAAATATTTCCCAGAATTATCAATGCCAATGTTTAATATTTTTTTTATTGGTCTTTTCTCATTAAAGCCAATTCTACCAGATAGTTCGACCACATTTGACCCAGCCTCTCTATAAAATTCAACATCGGAAACATATTTATTGCCAACAGTCACTACATTATTTAAAGTCTTGATATATGAATTATTTGGAATTATTCTTACTCTTGCCACAGCCCCCACACGCACGCCTTGACTCACAATAATCCTAGCCGAATTGTCATTGAAATTAAGGGATTGAACCTCTGCTCCAAAGCCATATTGCAAATCATCCCAAGACCAGCCCAGTGGCCATCTATTAGAATCAAAATATGTTAAATCCCCAATAATGCTGCCATTGATAGAGCTAACTCCTAATGAATCAAGAACCAAAGTCCAATCACTAAATATTTTATTATAAGAAACAAAATTCTCAGAATGAGATGGGTCTCCATTACTCCAGACAATCAAGTCCCCGTCAAGCTCTCCGCTTTCGAGAATCCGCCCGTTCAGATAAAGATTAGTCTTGTACCTGTATTCACTTCCAAGAAAATGCAGACCAGAATATGTTGTGAACAATTTAACAAGCGAGGCGGGGGTAAAATTTCTTTGTGAATTGTGGCTAAACAATTCTCTTTTCTCACTAAGAGACCAAATGCTCACGCCAATTTGGCATCCTTGCAAAGAGCTATCGCCGATAAGAGCTTTTAAATCATTTCTAAAAACCGATGTGCTGTTATTTTCTTTACTTTTAGCGTAAAAACTAAAAAATATAATTATCAAAAATATTTTTGGAATGTTTTTCATTATTATTAATTTTTATTTCTTAAATTTAGAGAATTATTTTTAATAAATGAACAAAATGATTGAATCATAATATTTACATAGTCGAAGATCTTGATATTATTGCAGAATCTCTAAAAACTTTGCTTGAGACGTTGGGGTACAATGTGGTGGGGCATTCTTTTACCGGAGAGGATGCACTTGAAAGGATTCCGAAATTATTGCCAGATTTAATTCTTATGGACATAAATCTAGGCTCTGGCATTGATGGTATCGAAGTGACCCATGAGCTGAACAAAAGCCACAATTTCCCCGTCGTCTTTCTCACCGCAACCCAAGACAAAAACACAATAGACCGGGCTCTAAGGGAAAACCCCTATGCCTTTATTAAAAAAGGGATGTCCTATATTGAACTGAAACAAACAGTCGAGCTAGCACTCAATAAATCAGAACAAGTCAGATTGCAACAAGAAGAGAGCAAGGAGTTAAAATCAAAAATTGACATTTATAATGAAGTTTTTGAATCCTCACCTCTTGGGATCTTCTTCTTCGATTTAACATTCTCTATACTCGATGCTAACCCTGCTAGTTTGAGCATATTCAATAAAAGAGGAGATAAAACCCCACCTGACATTGATTCAATATTGGCAGAGAAATATACTAAGCCCATCAAAAAAGCATGTCAGTCTATTAATTATGACAATCCTGACCCAGAGATTTTCAATTCAAAACTAGAGCTTTTCATCCTTGACGAATACAGGAACTCTTCTCCTTGTGAGTTGCATCTTAGTCCTGTTTTCGACTCTGACAAAAATCTAGCCTACATCTGCGCCTATATCTGGAATCTTTCCGATGTGTTCGAGGAGACTAAGGCTAGCAGGAATTTAATCGAAGAGTTGCTCGTCTCACGAAAAGATATTGAATCACAAGCAGCAGACCTTGTGCAAATGACGGCTACACTCGAAGAGGCTCAACAAGAATCTGCCGAAATAATGAGAACAAACCAACGAATACTCTCATCTGTTGCACTCGACCTAGAAGATTCATTGACAGAACTCACCGAAGCATTTGCTCGTGACAAACAAAATCTTCTTTCCCAAGGCTTTAGTGCCAATCCACTTGGTCTTGTAAAAAATCTTTCAATTTGGTCTAGTTTGCAAACTGGCAGGATAAATCCTTCATTGGAATTAATTGAGTTGAAGCCAGTTATTGACAAGGCTATTGACAATTATTCCAGCGAATTAAACAATAAATCCATTCGAGTTAATCACCACTCAGAGTCAGTTATCACAGCAATTTGCGACAAGCAATTACTAGAGACAATTATTGGAAATATCCTCTCTAACGCAATAAAATACTCTGAGAATGGGAAAACAATTGATATTTCCTGCGAAGAATACGGCGATATAAGATGCAAAATATCCATTACTGACAATGGCACTGGTACCGCACTAGAGCCGATTGATAGTCTTTTGAGATACTTTGTCAAATACACTTGCCCAGGCACAAATGGAGAAAAAGGATATGGGCTAGGACTCATAGTTTGCAACGAACTTCTTCAACTCTGTGCCGGCCGGCTAGAGCTACTTAGTTCACCTGGAGAAGGCACAAATACGAATATTATTTTACCAACTAAAAATTAAAACAACATGAAAAAAATTATTGCTCTTGCACTACTCTCAATCATTTTGATTGCTTGTGACGAAACCAAAGTGGAAAAACAAGCAACATTAATCACCTATGATGAGATTACCTCAGATATTGGTTATCCTTGGTTTGATAACTTCTACACAGAATATACACCGGTAGACAGCCTTGTAGAACAGATTAAAGAAAGCTATAAGGAAGTAGATGATACTTTTCTAATATTTGCTTCGATGACATGCGGTTGTGACGAAGAAAAAGAATTTCCTAAATACCTCAAAGTATTACACGAGGCAGGAATTTATGGGACAATCATCTATAACACTCAAGACATCTCTTATACCCATCCCTACCAAGATCAAATCACATTGACTAAGTTGCCATCGGTCTATAAGCTGTCCTCCTCTGGTGAGATTGTTTATTCAGTCTCTGATTCTCTGTACAAATTCATTGATCCATTAATTGAACCAGAAGATACCGACCAGGAAAATGACGCAATTGAGAAAGCAATACTAGAATCACTTGAAAAATAATACCACAGCTCCTATGAATTATTGGCTAATAAAATCTGACCCACAAAGCTATGGCTGGGAAGAAATGAAAAAGGACGGCGAGACACTCTGGGATGGTGTCAGAAATTATCAGGCTAGAAACAATATGAAGCTGATCAAAGAAGGTGAGCTAGCACTTTTCTACCACAGCAATACAGACAAGGCCATTATGGGTGAGGTCGTAATTACCAAAGAATATTATCAAGACCCAACAAGCGATGACCCACGCTGGTGTGCCGTAGACCTTAAGTTTGCCAAAGAATACAGCAAGCCCGTAACTCTTGCCCAAATCAAAGATGACCAAAGGCTAAAAGATATTTTACTTGTTCGCCAGCCCAGACTCTCTGTCATGCCAATCAAAGTGTCGGAGTATGATATAATTTCCAAATATGCCCAGAAGTAAATGCTAGGCAAATCTGTAAATACTATTTCCAAGAACAAATTTCTCTTGAGTACTCTCTGTGTTTTTTTTCTCGTCATTGTCACCACTCCCAGATTTAATGAGCAGAACCTCCTTCCCTTCCTAAAAAATATTGGAAACAAGGGACATATTGGACAACTCACAATCGATGGCAGATCATACATCGACATGGTCGAGTATTTTCGATTGGAGAAACCAAGTGATTCTCTTCAAATAATCCCGCCATTTACCTACCGACTTCTTCAACCATTCATTGCCGCTCATTTACCATTTTCTGCAATGACATCTTTTAATCTCATTTCTGTTTTCTGTATTGCAATTGGGATTCTATATCTTTGGCTCATCTTAGAAAAGCTCAGAATATCCCCACCCATCGCATTTATTTCACTTCTGGTCTCAATTTTTTCGTTCCAAGTATTTTTCTTTGGACCGGCCAACCGAATAGATGCAATGTTTATAATGTTTTTGATGATGAGCATTTATTATGCTTTGAGCAATAATTTTACACTTTATCTCATTAGCATTGCCCTTGGCTCATTGTCCAAGGAAACAATAATTCTTTCGCTTCCATTTTACTTTTTCTTGCATAAAACCCACAAATCTGTATACATAAAATCATTTATTGCCTTGCTTGTATTTTTGTATTTCTCCTATCTTTCACGCACAATAATTCCTGTAAGCCAGGACATTTATTGGCATTTTGAGTTAGAGACCATTATTTTTAATTTAAGTCGGCATGGCACATATCTTGATTTTTTTCTTGGACACGGGCTTCTTCTTTTTTTAATTCCACTTAGCCTCAATTATCTTAGACGGCGAGGATTTTCGCAAATTGAGAAATCACTTTTACTTGGAGTTATTCTAACAGAATTACTTTACCTATACGCAATAGTTTCAGCATATCCAGATTCTCGTTTTCTTTGGCCACTCTATTGTTTTGCTTTACCACTTGCAGCAGTTTATTTAGATAACAAATGGAAAAACTATTTTCTTGACACCAAACATAGTTGAAATACAAAAACCAACTCAATGAAAAAAAGAACTACCAAACACATTTAAATGCCAACTCAATGAAAAAAGAACTATCAAACACATTTAAACACCAACTCAATAAAAAAAGAACTACCAAACACATTTAAAACCCACGAAGTGGGCGCGAAGTGGGCGCGAAGTGGGCTTAGAAGGGGTCATCTTCATTTGATGGAATGTTGGAAATATTGTCAAGATGCTGGCGGTGAGCGTCCGAACCGGAATGTGGTTGGTGTTCAGCCATTATCATTGGATTCATAAAGCGGGCGTAGTCTTTTTGGAATGCAAGGCGAACGGTACCAACTGGACCATTACGTTGTTTACCGATGATAATTTCTGCCATATTTTCTGTTGGAGTGCCATCTTCAAATTCCTTGATTCCATAGCGTTCCGGGCGATTTACAAACATAACGACATCGGCATCTTGTTCAATCGAGCCGGATTCACGGAGATCGGAGAGCATTGGGCGTTTATCTTTTCCTGGGCGAGATTCGACCGAGCGGTTGAGTTGTGCAAGTGCAAGAACGGGCAATTCAAGCTCTTTTGCAATTTGTTTTAGGGTTTGTGAGATAATCGAAATTTCACGCTCACGAGACTCTGCTTTTGGGGCTGAGAGAAGTTGAAGGTAATCAACTATGACAAGTTTTATCCCGTGTTCGGCCTTTAGGCGGCGACATTTTGCTCGAAGCTCAAGTATGTTTAGCATCCCAGAGTCGTCGATAATAATTGGTGAATCTGACAAGCGACCAAGAGATTTTACAATTTTTTTGTGGTCAGATTCTTTTAACCCACCATTTCGGATGCGCTGCTGGTCAATTTGTGCGTCACCTGAAATTAGACGAATTGCAATCTGGGTCGATGCCATTTCGAGCGAGAAAAATGCGAGTGGTGTTTTGTGATACAGACCAATATTTAATGCAATAGAGAGTCCCAGAGCAGTTTTCCCCATTGAGGGGCGTGCGGCAACGATAATCAAATCAGAGTTTTGTAATCCACCCAGCATTTCGTCAAGTTTTGTGAAACCAGTCGGTACGCCCGTAACTCCAATCCCATCTTGTTTGGAGAGTTTTGAAATTAGTTCGTATGTGTCGTGGGCAAGTTCTTTGATGTGGAAGAAGGATTTGGAGAAGCGTTTTTCTGCGAGTTTAAAAATCGCTTGTTCGGCACGGTCAATTTCGTCCATTGCTTCGTTTGTGTCATCATAGGCTCTTGTGAGAATATCTCCTGCCGATTCTATTAGTTGGCGTTTTAAATATTTTTCCAGAACAATCATTGCATATTGTTCAATATTTGCCGCCGATGGAGTACGTCGGTTGAGTTCGGCCAGGTAGAGGTTTCCGCCAATGGATTTGAGATTGCCACTTTTTTTGAGTTGTTCGGAAAGTGTGAGAATATCGACATTTAAATTATTCTCAAAAAGTTCCTGCACCGCACCGAAAATCATTTGATGGGCTGGATTGTAAAAGCATTCACCATTGATAATATTGATAACTCTTGAAAATGATTGACGAGAGAGCATGAGTGCACCCATTACCGCAGCTTCCGCTTCTGGAGAATTGGGCGGGACTTTTGTGCCAATTATATCAAGGGCAGATGAGGGATTGTTGGGAGAATTTTGACTGTCGTATTGATTTCTATCTAATTTATGAACTTCCATTTTCCGTATATTTTATTTGAACTATATTATTATTTCCTAGACACAAACATAATATAATATTTCTCATCCTAAATGAAATAAAATGAAAAGATGTATACAATTAAGATTAAAAAATGTTCAAAACAAATGTACAAAGAATCATCATAGATAAATGAAACTAAAAGCGTAATTTTGCACATCAATTTTTGGAAATTATGACTGTATATAAATTCATTTCAGCCCTTAATTTAAAAACTTATTTCGATTCGTCTTCTCCACTTTTTTCTACTAGAATATCTCTTGTGGCTGGGGTGTTTATTGCCGTCACAGGCATAACGCTCGGTCTTTTGGAAGGCTCTTTGGCCGTTCAGATTAATGGTGTGATTGCCGCCATCGATGTGATAAATTCAATTCTCTTGCTTTCGGCCGTTGGGCATTCTTCGCGCAAGCCCGATTCAATCTTCAATTACGGTTACGGGAAATACGAGAGTATGTCAATGTTACTTTCGGCCGTGCTTATGCTATGTGTTGCCGCCTACGCACTTCTTGAGATGACAAGAGCATTTGGTGGCACAGGTTCTGATGTGGGCAATTATTACGCTCTGGTTTCATTTTCGGCTCTATCATTTTTGATAATGTGGAGAATGTCAAAATTCCAAAGAACTCACGCAAAAAGACTTGGGATGCCAATATTGGAGTTTGACGCAGATGTTTGGAGGTCTGACTCATTGATTGAGCTTGGAGTTCTTTCTAATTTGATAATTGGTTTTGTTCTCATTCATTTTGCATTTGGGGATTATGCTCGTCAAATAGACTCAATAACGGCTCTTGCACTAACAATTTATGCTCTTCGTGTGCCGCTCAAAGGATCAGTTGCGGCTCTTAACCAACTGCTTGACAGAACGCTCTCTACCAATGCTCAGGATAAGATATTATCCATCGTCAAAGATAACTCAGACAAAATGTGCAAATTTGTTGCAATGCACTCACGCCAATCTGGCAAAGATATTTTCATTGAATTAGATATTGTTCTACCCTTTGATTTTTCAATGAAGCAGAAAACTGATCTGGAAAGGAAATTGCAAACGGCTATAAAAAAAAGCTACCCAACTGCCATCACCAGAATTTATGCTCTTTCTTGCAATGGAGAGTGTAATGGTGGCAAGAAAAGAAATTGCCCAATTTATTTCAATAAAAATTATTAAATTACTATTCTATGGCTGAACAAAAATCAATAGACATTCCGGAATTTAGAAATCCAGAAGAGCAAGAGCAAGATGCCGAACTTTCTCTTAGGCCCAGTGAATTTTCTGATTTCACTGGTCAGTTGAAAATTGTAGAAAATCTGAAAATCTTCATTGATGCAGCAAACAAAAGAGGCGAAGCACTCGACCATGTTCTTCTGACTGGGCCTCCAGGACTTGGGAAAACTACTCTTTCTCATATTATTGCCAACCAACTGGGCTCTTCAATCAAAACAAGCTCTGGTCCTGTGATTGAAAAAGCAGGCGACTTGGCTGGTCTTCTGACCAATTTAAGCGAAGGCGATGTCCTCTTTATTGATGAGATTCACCGCATTCCGATAATTGTCGAAGAGTATTTATATTCGGCAATGGAAGATTTTAAGATTGATATAATGATTGATTCAGGCCCCTCGGCACGAACCCTTCAACTTTCGATTCCACGCTTTACGCTCATTGGAGCCACAACACGCGCTGGTCTTTTGACCGACCCGTTTCGTTCTCGTTTTGGAGTTGTTTCTCGTCTGGATTATTATTCGACAGAAGAATTAATAAAAGTGGTAAACCGCTCGGCTGGGCTGATGAGGGTGGCAATCAACGATGATGGTGCACACTCAATCGCTTCTCGCTCTCGTGGAACGCCACGAATTGCCAACCGTTTGCTCCGCCGTGCCCGTGATTTTGCACAAGTGAAAGGCAATGGCTCCATCACAAAAGAAATTGCCGACATCACACTCGAGGCACTCGATGTAGATTCGCTCGGTCTCGACGATATGGACAAGAGAATTCTTAGATTAATCATTGAAAAATTTGCCGGAGGTCCAGTCGGCATTAAAACCATTGCCACGGCCGTGGGCGAAGAGTCTGGGACTTTGGAGGAAGTCTATGAGCCATTTCTGATTCAACAAGGGTTTCTCCACCGCACATCTCAAGGTCGCAAGGCCACTCTTTTGGCATACGAACATCTGAAGATTAGCCCCCCAAACGACGCTAAAACTCTCTTTGATTAACTTTTATTTCAATATCAAAACTCTGAATAATTCCCCGTGCAAGTGCTCAATATCTGCTATTTTCCTGTTCAGAAGAATTTCAATGCCTTCGACATCTCCACCACCAGAGACAATGTCTGCAAGCAAAGAATACTCCGAATAATGCTTCCTCAAAAGATTCAACAGCTTGGCATTCGCCTCGACTTTGGTATCAACATGCCCTGCCAATATTTCTAAATCCAGCAATATCAAATGTTCCACGCACATCTCCCCGCTTTTTCGGGCATACAAAAAAGGGATGCCCGCTGTTGCCAACATCAGGTATCACCAAACACCTTCCACAAACAAGCTGAGAACATCCCATAGAGGAATGAAACTCTAACTTTACTTGTGTGTTGAAATTGGTGATTTCGATGTTGGTAAAAATTAGAAAATCATTAAAGTCACAAAAGTGACTTTAAAATTTATTTATATTTATTTTAATCCCGCAATGTGGGTTTATTCTCGATAATTTTATTTTTTGTTTAACAATTATTACAATCTACAAATTTATTTCAGATTTTGCAAAAGGATTCTAATCATTATCTTCTGCTTTCAACGAAAAAGTAACAATCACTGGGCAATGGTCTGAGATTCTTCTCGACTCTGCTTTGGAGAAAGTGTACTGGAAATCATAACTTCTTTGACTATTTTTCAACATTCTCATCCCCGCAGATTTGGACAAAAGAACATGGTCTACTCCTCTCCAGTTTTTATTCCTGCAAGACCGCAAGTCCTTTGTCACAAATTCAAGCTGGGCATTCTCTTTCAGAGCTTTCAGCAATCCCCTTTTGTTGTCTGGATTATCATTGAAATCACCCAAAATAACTAAATCTCTTTCTTTTGAAGAATCAAGGATTGTTCTTGCCCAAGTGTTCAGCATGTTTGATTGAGCTTTCCTAATCTTGAATGATCTTTTAACTTTTTCTTTTGTATCATCATATCGGGAGGTTGCCTTAAAATGAAGCGTTACAATGTAAAAATCAAAGTTGCCCGCGCGCACGTGAGCCATAAAAGGTGGCCGCGTGCGACCGATACCGGCAAGCCTATTTTTAATCAACTCGGCACCAGTGACTTCGATATAATCACGAAAAATAAATGCAAGATTTTGCTTGCCCCCATTATCTTCAAATATAAAATTCCAGTTCGGAAGAAAGCTCATAATTCTCCGTAAAGCCCGCTCATTTTCAATTTCCTGAAGAGCAATAATTTCAGCTCCACAATCACGAATCACTGTCGCAATATTGTAGATATCATCACCCGACCGCAGAATCTTGTCCCCATGTCCATCGCCCAGCCAAGCAATATTAAATGTCGCAACTGTGAGATAGCCCAGGCTTTCGTCCACGGCTGGTGGCCTTGGCATCCAGCCACAAATTATCAATATCGGTATTAAAGCTAATAATTTCATTTTGAAAAAATAGATTTTACTGTGGCATTTAAAACATGGCGGGCAATTTTGGGATTCTCAGCAAACCGGCGCATCGAATAGCCATACCAATCCTCACCAAAAGAAATATAAATTCTCATAGGATGACCCTTTTTTATCAAACGATCTCGTTTCTCTTCTGTCACGCCCAAGAGCATTTGAAATTCATACTTGTCTTTTGGAATCTTTTTTTCATGTATTAACCTTTCGGCAAATTCAATCAACTCCGAATCATGTGTGGCAATGGCCACAAAAAGATTATTTTCAAACATCAGTTCTAGCAATTCTTTATAATTCTCATTTATTTCACCAAAGCCCTGATATGCAAGGTTTTCTGGTTCAACATAAATCCCCTTACACAATCTAATGGTTGGTTTTAAGTCCAAAAGAGAAAGAATATCTTCACGAGTTCTTCTGAGATATGCCTGTAATACTATTCCCACATTGCCGAATCCTTCTTTGCGAAGTCTGCCGTAGATGGCAAGTGTCCGCTCTGTGTAGGGCGTATCTTCCATATCAATTCGTATATAAACGCCTTTTTCTTTTGCATAGGCAACAATCTTTTTTGTATTAAGCCAACAGAAATCATCATCGAGTCCAAGACCAAGCGAGGTGAGTTTTATAGACTCAGTTGCATCCAGATTATTTTCTTTTATTTTGTCAATCACCCCCAATCGCAATTGGAGATCGGAATGGATTTGCTCTTCACTTTCTACATATTCTCCCAGAACATCGATTGAGCATTTTGCACCTGCCTTCTTAATCTCCTCAGATCTTGTGATTGCCTCCGAAAGTGTCTGACCAGCAATATAGCTTTTGGCAAAATGTCGAACTATTGGCTTTGGAATAAGTGGCAGAATTGTATTTATAATTTTATTTATCATCTTGACTTGTTACTTTTGTAGATTCAGAGTTGGTAAAATTAACACTAAGAAGTGTATAAATTATAATTATTTTTGCACCTACTCGTCTTGCCATTATTGTTTTATCAATTATTATTAAGTTAGTGACATTATGAATATTACAAGTCTTTATAAAATTTTGTTTGCGGTTCTTGTTGGCGGTATTTTGGGTTATTCCTATTATTATTTCATTGGATGTGAGTCGAGCTGTGCAATCGGATCCAACCCTATGATTACCATAGCTTATGGTGCTTTCGCTGGATTAATCTTTGGGATTCCACTCAAAAAGAAAAGTAAGGTCAAGGACGAAAACCAAGAATAGAAATCACATTGTTTGCAACTGACATCAAATAACAAATATTTTACAAAAGAGTATAAGTAATCTTTGTTTTTTGGAAAATAAAAAAATAACCTGGCAATAATTTATTATTTAATTTATTATTTAATTTATTATTTGCTTTTTTTGATTAACAATAAATATGATAGAAATACACAATAAAAAAGAACGTGCCTTAGCCGTTTCGATATTTAAAAAAGGCAGTATTCAAAGAAAAGTCGCACTTGAATATTTGGATGAATTAGAGCTCTTAATTCAAACGGCGGGTGCTTTCCTAGTCGATAAAATTTATCAAGAGCTAGAAAAAAGAAACAAGTCCACACTGATGGGCAAGGGAAAAGTCCAAGAAGTAGCCCAAATCATAATAGAAGACAAAATTGATTTAGTAGTATTTGACGATGACTTATCCCCCATGCAGCTCAGGAACTTAGAGCGGGAACTTAATGTAAAAGTGCTTGATCGAAGTGGAATCATTTTGGATATTTTTGCTTCCCGTGCCCATTCCAACGAGGCAAAAACCCAAGTCGAGCTTGCACAACTGCTATATCTTCTCCCACGACTGACCAGAATGTGGACTCACCTTTCCAAACAACACGGTGGAATTGGCACAAAAGGACCGGGCGAGACACAAATTGAGACAGACCGCAGGCTGATTCGCACCCGTATTGAGTTGCTCAAGGGCAAACTTCTCAAAATTGAAAAGCAGGAAACTCAAAAGCGTAAATCACACAGCGGGGCGACTCGTTTTGCACTTGTTGGCTACACAAATGCTGGCAAATCAACTGTTATGAAAGAGCTGACGGGCGAAAGTGTTTACATCGAGGATAAACTTTTTGCAACCTTGGACACCACAATCAGAAAATTTACTCTTCCGCTTGGTCAAACTGCCTTGCTTTCGGACACGGTTGGGTTCATTAGAAAACTGCCGACCCATCTTGTGGCATCTTTCCGCTCTACGCTGGCTGAAGCTCGTGAGTCTGATTTTCTACTTCACATAGTAGACCTTTCTCACGAATTTTTTAGAGATCAGATCAGCACAGTCAATCAAACCCTTGAGAATCTGGATGTGGATATGGAGAATATGATTTTGGTATTTAATAAAATTGATTTACTCGAGGACAAAGATGAATTTGAGTTGATTAAGGAAGAGTTCCCAAACAGCATATTCGTGTCCGCCACACAGAAAACAAATATTGATGGACTTATTGATTTACTTCAGGAGAAATTCGACGAATCTAGTACAGAACATGACATTCATATTCCATATGAAAAATCCAAGCTACTTAGCGAAGTCTACAAGCATGGCGAGGTTCTCTCCCGAATCGACACCGATTTTGGACACGACCTAACCGTCCGCATTCAATCAGAATACCAAGAAATATTCCAGAATAAATTCATGGAATATCAAAGTTAGACTGATTTATTTGCCATCATTTTTTGGGTAATGAACATCCAAAATTGGGGCATCTATCTTGCGAATCACCTTCTCGGTTGTCGAGCCAAAAAGAAAATGCTCAAACCCACTAGAACCATGAGTGGCAATCACCGTGAGGTCAATTTCATTTTCATTAGCATAATCAATTATTTTTTCGTGTGGCTTACCAAAAAGAATGCTTCCCTTATTATCAATCCCACTGGCTGAAATTTTCTCAGCAATTTCTTTGAGTTGATTCTTTGCCGCATTTTCCAAATCTTGTTCGAGGCTTATGAGCGATTCATGGGCAATCTCAATTCCGATTGGGTAAACCACATTTTTGATAACATTAATTACGTGAATGCGCGCCTTCATTGATTTGGCAATATCGATAGCATGGGCTAGTGCAATTTCCGAACCACTAGAAAAATCCGTCGGCACCAATATATTCTTGTATTTATACATACTGTAATCTTTAATACTTGTTAAATATCTCTGTTTACAAATTAATACTAATCTTACTTAAATGCAAGTTATTTTTTTAGATTTTATTATATATTAGAATTATTGATTGTTACATTTGGAAGTGTTATTTTTTTTCCTTAATATAATGGACGGACGGAATGAAATTTATTAGTAATTCAAAGATGAATATCTTTTGTAATTAATTTACGGAGTTAAAATAACATGTCAAAATTTAAAACTAAACTTACTGAAATTTCGAGAATTGATAGTATTGATTATAATAATCTAGGATTTGGCAAATATTTTGCAGATCACATCTACGTCTCCGATTATAAAGATGGGGAGTGGTCAAAGGGCGAAATAAAACCCTATGAGCCAATGGAAGTTGAACCAGGAATGTGTACACTCCATTATGGACAAACGATTTTTGAAGGACTGAAAGCGTTTCGAGATTTTACAAACGGAGGGATCAACATTTTCCGCCCAGATATGAATGCCAGCCGAATGACTTCATCTGCCGAAAGGGTTTGCATCCCACCTTTCCCTGAAAAGCAATTTGTCGAGGCATGTTCTGAGCTAGTCAAAATTGACGCAAAATTTATTCCTGAAAACCAAGGGCAATCCCTCTACATTCGTCCGGTTTGCTACGGCGACGG
>JAJRPT010000081.1 GCA_024280675.1 Bacteroidota bacterium | reverse complement strand
TTTGTGAAACTAGCTTTGCCCACTCCTGGATTTTCAAACAATGCAAATGACATTTTAATTTTCTCACACAAAGCTGGATTTTATGAGAAAGCATTCGATTTAGAAATAATCTCCCAAAAAGGATATGACGTGTTCTACACCTTGGACGGAAGCGAGCCAACTGTGAACTCTCTCAAATACACTGCTCCAATCAAGATGGACTACCGTTATTTGGATTCAAATTATTTAAGCGAAGTTGTGACAACTATCGACCCTGGGCAGATAACTTTCAAGGCGTGGGAATCACCACAGGTTTTATTTGACAAGGCAAATGTGATAAGGGCAGTAAGTTTTAATTCAGCCATTCGGTCGAGCGAAATAATAGCCCACACCTTCTTTGTAGATTCGCTGATATTTAGTAAATATGATTTGCCACTTGTTTCATTAATTATGGACGAGCGGGATTTGTTTGACCATGACTCTGGTATTTATGTACCAGGGGCTGATTATATTTTTGGAGAGAAGTCTGGCAACTATTTTAAGACCGGAATCAAGTGGGAAAAAGATGTATCTGTAGAATATTTTGAGAGGGGCGGACGTTTAGCTCTTGCCCAAAATGCGGGGATTAGAACTCATGGTGGGCGGACAAGAGAGGCAGCACAAAAGTCCTTACGGCTTTATGCCAGAGCAGAATATGATCAAAGTTTATTTAATTACCCCCTCATATCAAGCAAAGACCAAGATAGTTACAGGACATTTATTCTCAGAAGTACAATGCGAGGGTATCATTCCCAGATGTTTATCCAAGATGAACTTGCCAATGATGTCATCAGAGATATGGGCATAGAATTCCAGGACTTTAGCCCAGTCATTGTGTTTATAAACGGAGAATATTGGGGTCTTCACTCTCTTCGAGACCAACTAGATGAACATTATATTGAAGAGAAATTTGGCGTTAATAAGGATTCGATTGATTTAATTGGGGGAGTGGGTGTTGGGGTGAAAGTTGGAAGTGACGCACATTATAATCAAATGATAGAATGGTTGGAGCAGAGTGACATCTCAGAAGATAGTGGTTTTCAATATATTTCCCAGCAGATGGACATCATCAATTTCATCGACTACCAGATTGCCGTAATTTATCTTATAAATTATGATTGGCCAGCCAATAATATAAAATACTGGAGACCTCAAAGAAAGGGAGGTTTGTGGCGGTGGATATTCTATGATTTGGATTTTGCATTTGTAGACAGTGAATATAATATGATGCGACATGCCACTAATACCGACAAGACAGTCTGGCCCCGTAGCATTAAATCAACATTTTTATTGCGATCATTACTAGAAAACGAGGAGTTCAAGTATAAATTCATTGACCGCTTTTCCCATCACCTAAAGACTACATTTGATTCCGAAAGAATGTTGGGCAAAGCTCTGTCAATCAAGAACAGCTATCGCTCAGAGATAGCCCGTCACGTTGGGCGGTGGACTTATCCCAGCTCGCTTGAGTCGTGGGAGGGTGAGATTGACAGATATATATTAGAATTCATAGCCGATAGATCCTGCATTATGCAAGAGCATATCGAAGAGTACTTTGATTTAGAAGATTTTAATTATGATTGTTTGACCGATTACAGTGAGGTTATATTTCAAGAGAAAATACTCTTTGAGTATTCTGGCAATGTATTAACAGTTGAAAGTTTTTACCAAGAAGCATTTGAGATTAACATTCGGCTGACGGGTATTTGTGGCAAGGAATTTTCATCTAAAAGCATTAATATAAATTTTGGGAGAGAAGAGATAGATTTAAGCAGCGAATTGGCAAATGGCTTCTACTTTGTCACCCTTAAATATCTTGGTAATCAAAGCATTTTAAAAATTCATAAGTTACGATGAATTAAAATAAAAAAGCTAATTGCCCAGCAAAGCCTCCAGCTCATCAAGTAGCTGAGTCATTTTCTTTGTCACCGCAATCACCGGCTCCGGCGATGCCATATCAACTCCAGCATTACGCAGAATATTAATCGAATAATCAGATTTCCCAGCCGAGAGGAAACTCATCATTTTGCCAGCACCAAGTAGCCCTTCGTTTTTTATTTGTGAAGAAAGAACCTCGGCTGCGGCAAGCCCAGTCGCATATTGATAAACATAAAATCCATAATAAAAATGAGGAACCCGGGACCAAGTATAACTTTCCTCCACATCGCAAATGACTGATTCACCATAATAATTCTTAAAAATCTCTTCGTAGAGTTTGCAAAGAACCTCAGGGGTGAGCGACTCACCATTTTCGGTTCTTTTGTAAACTTCCATCTCAAACTCAGCAAACTGTGTCTGTCGAAAGAAAGTCGAGACAATTTTATTAAGGTACATTTCAATCAAAGAGAGCTTCTCTTCTTTTGTACCTGCCTTTGTCATCAAATAATCGTGTAATAGATTCTCGTTCGTAATTGATGCAACTTCGGCTAAGAAGATAGAATGCCCTGCATAAACTGCTTTTTGATTCTTGCCCGTGAAATGTGAGTGCATATTGTGTCCAATTTCGTGTGCCAGAACAGAAACATCATTGAGCGTATCTGTCCAGTTGAGCAGAACATAAGGATCTACTCCAGTTGTTACACCAGATGAATAAGCACCAGAGCGTTTATTCTCAGTTTCATAGACATCAATTCGTCTGTTCTCAAATGCCAGATTGAGTGCCGAAATATACTCATCACCCATTGGTCTTAGTGACTGTCGCACCATCTCCACACCTCCGGCATAAGTATAAGTCTTAAATTCATTTGGAAAAAGGGTCACATACATATCATAAGGATGAATTTCTTTGAGATTTAATACACGCTTTTTGATTTCCACCCATCGTTGTAGAACTGCAGAATTACCCTTTGCTGTATTAATTAAATTGTCGTAAACAGAGAGCGGAATATTGTTTGAAGCAAGGGCAGTTTCCCTCGAAGATTTATAATTTCTAGCACGAGAAGAAAATATTTGAGATTTCAGATTCCCATTAAAAAGAGCAGAAAAAGTATTTTCGAATGTTTTGTAAGATTTGTAATAATTTTTGTATACTCGTTTCCTAAAATCCCTATCGGTCGAATACATTGCCGAATAGAAAAGCCCTTCTGTAATACCCACATCATTTCCCTCTTCGTCCTTGACATTCGGGTATTTCATATCAGCATTTTTGAGTAGCGAAAAGACTTCGTGCGAAGCAGAAAGTGCAGGTGAGGCACTTGCCAGAAGTTTCTCGCTTTCATTGTCGAGCGAATGTTTTTTTAGCCTGAACATATTTAGGAAGAAGTGTTTATATATTTTCAAATCATCGTTAGCTTCGAGATGGGCAAATATTTTTTCTTCTGGAATCAAAAGAATTTCTGGGCGAATGAAGGCCGACGCTTGCATAATTTCTGAGTAAAGATTTTTCACACGGCCTTCCATTGCTTGATATTTTGTATTTTTCATATCAAGATCTTTTGCTAAAAAAGCATAAAGGTGGAGCTTCTCTAATTTCATTCCAATATACTCATCAAAACGCAAGCATTTTATCAAAACATCTGAATCGTCCAATTCTCCAATATAATTTTTATATTTTGCGAGCGACTTCTGAACAAAATCAAACTCCTTCTCCCAGAGATTTTCATTTTCGTAAATCGGTGTGAGATCCCATTTATAATTTTCATCAACATTATTTCTATTTTTTAGAGTAGCTTCTGCCATATTTTCTTTTTCAATTTGTATTTTACAATTTATTGTTTCACAAAAATACTAATCCTAAAATGAAACTTCTTATTGCATCGAATAATAAACACAAAATTGATGAAATCCGCTTTGAAATTCAGCAAAATAATTTAGATGTTGAGATAATGAATCCAGAGGAATTGAATATTATTATTGACCCAGATGAGGTTTCTAACACACTCCAAGGAAATGCAAAAATTAAAGC
>JAJRPT010000080.1 GCA_024280675.1 Bacteroidota bacterium | reverse complement strand
ATTACCCCACTAAGATTATCTTTTGCCCAGGAGGCACCAGCAGACAAGAGTCTGTTTGGAATGGACTAATTAGTCAGGAGTTAAATGCTTATGAGAAGGTCTTGGTGCACGATATTGTACGTCCATTTGCCAAGAACGCTTTGATATCAGAAATAATCAAATCATTAGACAAAGCATCGGCTGTGGTGCCAGTCGTTGAGATTATCGACACTATTAAAGTTATAAAAAACAATTCTGTTGAATCTACTCCGCAAAGAAGCAATCTGAGGGCAGTTCAAACGCCACAGGGATTTAGGCGAGATCTTCTTATCAAAGCCAATATTTTTGCACAAGAAAATAATCTGAGTGTAACAGACGACTCGTCAATCGCCGAGGCGTTTGGAACTGAGGTGAAAACAATAAATGCTTACCCAGAAAATATCAAGATAAGCACACCAGTTGATTTGAAGCTGGCCAATATTATTGCCGAAACATTTTCTATTTGAGAGTATTCTCAACCTTTGAAACCATGACCACTATGTCGCTAGCTGAATTTCCTTTGGAGCTAATATAATTAACTTTGCGGTTAAATTTCTTCCATTTTTTAGTAAAATCTTTTACTGCATTTAACCGGGCAGACAAAATGGCAGAGTCATCACCTGAATCACTTGAGTTAATATTGAGATTGATTGAAAGCGAGCGGTTGAATCTGAGTAGTTTTTTTAATTCTTTTAGCAAACCCTTTCCCACATCCGAAAGAACTGAACTTCCCTTTCCGAAAGCATCCTTTGCAAATATTTCATTCCCTTCATTTAATATTTTTATTTTGAAATTGGCGATCTGGGCTGTGTATTTTTCGTCTTCGGCTTCTACGGTGAGTTTGACAGGTTGGTTTAGCACATCCCAACGAACAAACGAAAGTTCATAGCTTTGCCCAGCATTTAGGAGTTGCTCATATTCTCCTGTGATAGAGTTTGATTTGATTTTAAATCTTTTGCCGGTGCTGGTTTTAAAAAATATATCCACTGTTTCCGGGGCTCCAGTCTCAGAGTTTGTTATTTTCCCTTTTACTATTTTTGTACCTTGGAAATTAAGTGCAAAAGAGACTTGATATATTGCCAAAGACAATAGGCATATTATTGTTAATTGTTTATTTAATCGCAATTTTATTGCTTCCTTTAATTATTTAGAAATCATTATCGAACAAAATTAATTATTTTTGAACTAAGAACAAATAAAATCGTTCAATAAGTTTTAGAATGATGTTCAAATTTTAAATAAACCTAGCAAAAAAATAACAGATGAATTTTTTAAATCCTTTAATACTATTTGGGTTGGCGGCTGCATCAATTCCAGTTCTTATACACCTGCTCAATCTTAGAAAACAAAAAAGACAAGATTTCTCTACTTTAAAATTTTTAAAAGAAATCGAAAAATCAAACATTCGTCGCCTTAAACTGAGGCAAATACTGCTTTTAATTTTGAGAACATTGATTATTATTAGTATTGTCCTTGCTTTTTCACGACCAGTTATCCAAAGCACATTGCCAGGTTTTGCGTCGTATGAAAAATCAAATACTGTGATAATAATCGACAATAGCTTTTCGATGGAAGTAAGTGATGGGCAAGGAGAAAGATTTAGGAGTGCCAAACAAAAAGCTAAGGAAATTGTTTCTCAGCTTCCAGATGGTGACAAGGTGTGGATCTTGCCTAGTTCTCAGTCCTTGTTTTCTTCTGGGCGAGACTATATTGACAATTTGATAGAGAGTCTTAGGATTAGACCTAACTACATTTCTGAGAATCTCTATGGCAAAGCAGAGCAAATATTCTCAGAAAACAAAGGCACTAACAACAGACTAATTATCATCAGCGATGGTCAAAATATTAAAGAGAATATTGGCCGCACGAACGAAGAAACAGACTCAGCCCAATACCCAAATATTGAAAATATAGTCTACATAAAGATTGGAGAGGACAACTCTTTCAAAAATCTTTCCATTGATTCGCTCGTCATCCTTAGTGATATTATTTCATACAATACTCCAGTGGAGGTGATGGCTTATGTGCAAAATCACTCAGACAGCGATGTGGAGATGGCGGTGATTAGCCTCGTGGTCAATGGAGAAAAAGTGGGACGTAGGCAATTTGATATTGAAAAGAAACAAACAAGTTCTGTTCTGTTTACCCATGTTTTCAGCAAAAATGGACTTAACTCTTGCGAGTTGATACTTGAAGATGATGCCATATCCAAGGACAATAATTATCACTTTGGACTAGCACTCCCCCCCATTCCCAAAATACTATTAGTTGGAGAATATGAGCTAATAAAGACAGCACTGCAAAACAATATCTTTGAACAATCCCTTAGTGTTGCCACCTCCGATGAGGCGGGGAAATATAATTATTCAGATTTTGAATTGTTAATTGTTAGTGCTGCCACTCTTCCCTCCGCCGAAGAAGACAGGATTGTAAATTATGTGGAGATGGGTGGAAATGTAGTTCTATTTCCCTCTGGTACTAATGCCCTCAACAAGAATAATTTACTGACAAAGTTTGGCTTTTCTAATATTAGAGAATTTTCCGCATCTGGAGGGAGTTATGCTGGTTTAAGTTCATGGGACAAGGATCATCCATTATTTTATGGGGTATTCGAGCAGAATGAGGCACTCGAGCTTGAAGAAATTGAAATTTACAAAGCAATATTTGTAAGTGGGGGAGAGTCCATTATTGCTTCATCTGCCGGAGACTTTCTTTTGGAAACAAGAAAAGGAAATGGGCGAGTTGTGTATTTTGCAGTAACACCCAGCATTGCCTGGAGTTCTTTTTCGCTCACTGGTCTTTTCCCATCTCTTTTAAACCGTATGGCTTTCTACCTGCCAAGGCATGATATTCCTTGGGCAAAAAGCTACGCATCTGAAAAAATTGTATTGAAAATAGACAACAACTTATCTAAACAAATCAATGTAAGGTCGCCTGATGGGGATGATTTTTTTGTAAATGCCATTGATATGGGTGAAAGAAGCGTACTTTCATTTACTGCTCCTGGGCAACTGGGTACTTATGCTTTGTTCAATGAATCCGGTGACTTCTTAGCATATTTCACTCTAAACCATAGAAGTGCCGAATCAAGAAATATTTACTTTAACAAAGAAGAAATTATCCAAGAAATCAGCGACACCTTTGCTCGCGCGAGCCTGATAAACTTTATTGATTTTGATACCAGGCTGGACTCTGAAATTCTGTCCAATTCTAGTGGCTCCGAGCTGTGGAAATTACTTGTTTTATTTGCTTTGTTTTTTGCTTTGGTAGAGATGTTTGTTCGTGGCGCTTATAGTCGATAAATATTGAAAAGCCATTTCCGTAAAAAGTTTTTCTCTTTTTTTGCTAAAATTAAATTTGATGAAAATAGCTGGTCTGATTAAATAAAAAAAATGTTGCAAAATCATTAAGACTGTTCTGTTTCTCAATGATTTATGCCAATCTTCTCTGAATCATTGATTTCATAAACCATCTGTTTTGCAAATACTTAGAGCGTTTACCACAGTACAAAGGAAAAATATTGCAAAAAGAATATTATTAATAAACCTATCACAAGGTCAAAATTATTTTCAAATTATTTCATATTTTTAATCTCCTATAAGCCCTTGGTTTTTATGGCTAGTTGAGAAAGTCAAGTAAAAAGTTTGTTATTTTGATAATTATTTTACTTGACTTTTACTCTCCATTTTATATATCTTGTCCACAGTTGAAACGCACTTTTTTATCCACAATTATTAACTGGGCAAGCCTTGAATAATTTCCCCGAAACTTTGTCGCTTTTTGCTAACACAGAAGCAGAAACAATTATCTCAAATGACGTAAACACATTTAAAAAAGTCAGCCCAGATCCTTCGGCTCTTGCTCACTGGGAGGATTGTCTGAAAATCCTGCGAGATAACGTATCATCCCAAGTCTACAACACTTGGTTTGCTCCTATTTCGGCATTAAAACTAGATTCTGCTCTTCTCACCGTGCAAGTCCCTAGCCAATTCTTCTTCGAGTGGATAGAAGAACATTACTACGACTTAATGGAAAGAACTATTGCCCAAGTCTTGGGCGAGGGGACTAGGCTTCAATACGAAATCGTCGTAGACAAAAACAGCGATTCACTTAACGAACGCTCTATCATAGTCCCAGCATTTCAGCACAGACCACTGGGAAAACAATCGACCATCTCTTTTACTAATTCTCAAAAAGAAACCAAAGAGTTTGAAAACCATTTAAACCCTCGGTACTCATTCGACAATTTTGTGGCTGGAGAATCTAACCAACTTGCTTTTTCTGCTGCTCGTGCGGTTGCCGGCAACCCTGGTGGCACTTCCTTCAACCCAATCTTTATCTATGGCTCTACCGGAATGGGAAAAACCCACCTAGTCCAAGCCATTGGAAACCACGTGCTACAATCAAAACCTAACTCAAAAGTCCTGTACTCCAACTCTGAAAGATTCACAATGGAGTTCGTATCAGCAATTCAAAACAACAAAGTCGCAGAATTCATTTCTTTCTATAGAAATGTCGATGTACTTATACTAGACGATATTCAATTCCTCTCCGGAAAAGAAAAAACTCAAGACAATTTCTTCCACACATTCAACGCCCTACACCAACTTGGAAAACAAATCATCCTAACATCAGATGTTTCCCCAAAAGAATTAAAAGGTGTCGATGATAGACTTATTTCACGCTTCCAATGGGGATTAAA
This sequence comes from Bacteroidota bacterium, assembly GCA_024280675.1. GTDB lineage: Bacteria > Bacteroidota > Ignavibacteria > Kapaibacteriales > UBA2268 > JAJRPT01. Next base: position 2,611 of record JAJRPT010000080.1, on the reverse strand, counting down.
CGTAGACATCCAACGTCCAGATCTTGAAATGAGAATGGCAATACTAAAGAAAAAAAGTCAAAACGAAAGCATCGAACTACCACAAGACCTAATCGAATACATTGCCGCCAATGTCAAATCATCGGTGCGTGAGCTAGAAGGTGTCCTAATCTCCTTGATTGCCAAACACACACTCGACAGAAAAACACTCGACATCAAACTTGCAAAAGATGTCGTTCGGTCACTTAGCTCTAATATCAAAAAAGATTTCACCATCGAAGATATAAAAGACATTGTCTCCGAGCATTACAATATCTCCATCGAGCAAATTGAGTCTAAATCACGCAAACACGAAATAGCCCTATCAAGACAAATGTGCATGTATCTTGCCAAAAAATTCACCAACCTTTCGCTCAAAGCCATCGGCTTCCATTTTGGCAAAAGAGACCACTCAACCGTGCTTCATTCCTGCACCGCTATCGACAATTACCTAGCAACCGACAAGTTCGTCAGATCTGATTACGAAAAACTATTCTCCTACTGCTCCGAATCCGCCGGCAAATAAGCGGGGGGTATAAAGCGGGGGGATAAGGGGGGTAAGAGAGGATATGAGAGAGGGGATTATAAGGTGGGTAAGAGAGGATATAAAGAGAGGGAATTATAAGGTGGGTAAGAGAGGGTATGAGAGAGGAGAGTATAAAATGAAAAAGGGGCTGACTATTTTAGTCAGCCCCTTTTATTTATTTGTGCTATTTCTTGTCTTTGTCCTTATCCTCATCAACCACAGTAAACTCAGCCTCTTCAACATCTGATTGTTCTGATTCAGCTTTTTCTTCCTCACCAGTTTTAGGCTCAGCACCTCTTGTGCCGCCCGTGGCATCGGAGGCAGCTGCCTGAGGATTTTCGGGCTGTTGGTAAATGTTTTTAGATGCAGCAGACCAAACTTCATTTAGATTATCGAGTGCCGGTTTTACACCACCTTCATCATCTTTCATCGCTTTTTCAAGCCGTTCGGTCGCCTCACTAATTTTATCTTTTTCATCTTGTGGGAGTTTGTCGCCCAATTCATCAATTTGTTTTTTAGTTGAATGAATCATAGCATCGGCTTGATTTCGGATTTCAATTTCCTCTTTGCGTTTCTTGTCTTCAGTCTCATTAGCTTTTGCTTCATTTCTCATTTTTTCAATTTCTGCGTCACTCAAACCCGAAGAAGATTCAATGCGGATATTTTGTTCCTTGTTCGTGCCTTTATCTTTTGCCGAAACTGAGAGTATTCCATTTGCGTCAATATCGAATGTCACCTCAACTTGAGGAACACCCCTGCCTGCTGGTGGGATTCCGTCCAGGTGGAAACGACCCAGTGAGCGATTATCTTTTGACATCGGACGTTCACCCTGCAATATGTGAATCTCAACTGACGGCTGATTATCCGATGCTGTTGAGAATATCTCAGCTTTCTTAGTTGGAATTGTTGTGTTTGCAGAAATCATAGGGGTCATCACACCGCCCATAGTTTCAATTCCAAGAGTAAGTGGCGAAACGTCGAGCAACAGCACATCTTCGACATCGCCAGAAAGCACACCACCTTGGATTGCCGCACCAATGGCAACTACTTCGTCTGGGTTCACTCCTTTTGAAGGATCTTTACCAAAGAAATTCTTCACCAGCTCTTGAATTTTTGGAATACGAGTCGAACCGCCTACCAAAATAATATCATCTATATCCGATGGTGACATTTTGGCATCTTGAAGTGCCTGTTCGACTGGTTTGAGAGTTCTGTCAAAAAGATCAGCACAAAGGTTTTCAAATTTTGCTCTTGTTAGCTGAATGTTAAGGTGCTTAGGACCATCGGCAGTGGCAGTGATAAATGGCAAATTAATATCGGTTTGCACCATTTGAGATAGTTCCATCTTAGCTTTTTCTGCAGCTTCTCTGAGTCTTTGCAATGCCATTGGGTCTTTGCGTAAATCAATACCTTCGCTTTTGTTGAACTCATCGGCAAGGAAGTCAATCAACTTATGATCAAAATTATCCCCACCAAGGTGAGTGTCACCGTTTGTAGATTTCACCTCAAAGACACCATCTCCAATTTCCAATACAGAAATATCAAAAGTTCCTCCACCAAGGTCATAAACAACCACTGTCATGTTCTTGTCTTTTTTGTCGAGACCGTAAGCGAGTGCTGCAGCCGTTGGTTCATTGATTATCCTGCGAACTTTCAAACCCGCAATCTCACCCGCATCTTTTGTGGCTTGACGTTGTGCGTCATTGAAATAGGCTGGAACGGTAATCACCGCTTCCTCAACTTTTTGTCCAAGATAATCCTCAGCCGTTTGTTTCATTTTTTTCAGAATCATTGCAGAAATCTCTGGCGGAGAGAAGTTCTTGCCATCAATTTCAATTCTCACAGCACCGTCTCCACCGTCGGCCGTAATTTGGTATGGCACCATTCCTCTTTCTTCACCAATCTCAGATTCACGGCGACCCATGAACCTTTTTATAGAGTATATTGTTTTTTCTGGATTGGTTACAGCCTGACGTTTTGCTGATTGACCGACCAATCTTTCGCCATTTTTTGAGAACGCAACCATCGATGGTGTTGTGCGTCCACCTTCAACATTTGCAATCACCT
>JAJRPT010000079.1 GCA_024280675.1 Bacteroidota bacterium | reverse complement strand
TGCACTGGTAGAGGTTTCTGGGCAGGCGTTATAGATTGAAGCTCGAACACCACCGACCGAACGGTGACCTTTGAGTCCGTCAAGATTTTTTGCTTTTGCCTCCGAAACAAATTTCGCTTCAAGCTCTGGGTTGGATAAATTGAAAGTTATATTCATAATTGAACGGTCATCTTTGTTCGGTACAGAGCCAATGTAGAAGCCACCGCTATTGTCAATCGCTGAATAAATCTTTCCAGCTTTCCGGTTATTAGTTTCTTCGAGCTTTGCCAAACCTTGATCCAATATCCACTTAAATGTCTCATTTATCACAAAAACGGGCAGCACTGGCGGAGTATTGAACATGGATTCTTTTTTGACATGAGTATTATAATCCATCATTGTCATCAGCCCGTCTTTTCCGTGATTGGTCAAAAATGTTTTTTTAATCACAATGAGAGTTGCACCCGAGGGACCGATATTTTTCTGAGCACCAGCGTAAATCATATCAAAGCGTGAGAAATCCAACTCTCGTGAGAAAATATCAGAAGACATATCACAAATGTATGGAGCGTTCACATTCGGAAATTCATTCCAACGAGTCCCATAAATTGTGTTATTTGAACAGATGTGTACATAATTTGCATCAGCAGAAAAATCCAAATCACGTGGAATGTAATTAAAATTCCCATCACTTGAGTCGCCCGCAATGTGTACCTGCCCAACTATTTGTGCTTCCTTGATGGCATTTTTTGACCAAGTGCCAGTCCGAAGATAATCAGCCTTAGTCTTCAGGAAATTAAGTGGGATCATTGCAAATTGAGTCGAAGCACCTCCGCCCAAGAAAATTACGTCATAAGTGTCGGGGCTTAAATTCATTAGTTGCAAGCAGTTAGACTTTGCCTCACCGAACATATCCACAATCGCCACCGAGCGATGACTCATCTCCATAATACCCATGCCCATGTTTTTGTACTCCAATACGGCCTCAGATGTAGCCTCGACCACTGCTTGTGGCAGAACTGCGGGTCCGGCTGAAAAATTATGTATGCGTTTCATTTTTCTTTTCCTTAATTTGGTTTGTGTTCAATCTCAAAAGTAACAATTAATGATTTAAAAATATGAAGCTAACTTCAAGCTAAATTTTTCATAAACTTGACAAGTAAAACAAATGACATTTAAAACAAGAAAACTCGTATCATTTCCAGACCTCAACCCAGCAAACACATTGTTTGGCGGGACACTGCTTGCTTGGATTGATGAAGAGGTTGCCATTTACTCAATGTGCAAACTCAATTCAAACCACGTAGTCACCAAATACATGTCCGAAATCAACTTCCGCAATCCCGCTTTTCTAGGGGATATAATTGAAATTGGGACAGAAATATTGGCATTGGGAAACACTTCGATAACGCTCAAATGTGAAGTTAGAATAAAGGACAGCAACGTTGTTGTCATCACAATAGACAAAATTGTGTTCATCCACGTAGACAAAAATGGGCGACCTAAACCTCATAATATGACAATGGAAACGCTTGCGGTGATTGATTAAAATTATTTTCCAGTAAACATTTTATTATATTTTTCGTTGTGCAAGAATGAATTCATATTTTTTTAGTATTGAAGGCGAGTATTGGTTATTGATTTTACTCTTGCTCCTTGCCCTTGCCCTAACTTTTTTCACACACAAGAATACAATTCCAAAGATTTCTGTTTCCCAGAAGTCCATTTTAATTAGTCTTAGGTCTTTGGGGCTTATTGCTCTTTTGTTAATGCTCTTTGAACCAAGTTTAAATAAAATTTATTCAGAGAAAATTACCCCACGAGTCGCCTATTTTATTGATAATTCGCTTTCTATGGCTATTGAAAATAAAAACAACCCAGAAAATATCTCGATTAAAGAACTTTTGTCAGATCTTAACATTGATGATAATCTGGAACATTCTGATATATTCTTCTTTGGAGAGGAACCAATATTACAAAATAATTACAGCCCAGATTCACTAGACTTTAAAGAAACAAGCACCAATATCAGCTCTGCAATTGAAAGGCTCAACCGCTATTCCCCAGATGATAATCTGGCTGCGGCCGTGATTATAAGTGACGGTAACTTCAATACTGGACCAAATCCAGCACACCTCAGTGCTTTTCAAACTATTCCAATTTTCACTCTTGGCACAGGAGACACCAACGCTAGGAAAGATTTACTGATTAGCAAAATACTAACGAACAACATTGTTTATAAGAAAAATTCTACTCCAATTACTGCGACTCTTAAATCCTCAGGAATAATTGCCGAAAATGTTAAAATCACTCTCTCAGAAGATGGAAATGAAATTGGAGAGCAGTTTATTAATATTGAAGATAGCAAAACCAGTGATTTTACAAAAAGAATATTATTTGAATACATTCCAACTAGCCAAGGAGTTAAGAAATTAAAAATTAAGATTGAGCATATTAAAGGAGAATTTATTTATGAGAATAATTCTGCTACTGCGTTTGTTAGAGTGTTGGAAAACAAGCGAAATATTGTAATATTTTCTGGATCACCTTCTTATGATTTGTCATTTATTAGTAAATATTGGGATGAAAAAGAGGAAGTTGAGCTAAAGAAATTTGTGCAAAAAAGTGGCTCTAAGTTCTACAATACTCCAAGTGCCGAAGATCTTGCCCAATCTGAGGTGATTATTTTATGTGGCTTCCCAAACTCACATTCGCCAATCTCACTTACCGAATCGATTGCAAAGGAAGTAGAAAAGGGCAAATCAC
>JAJRPT010000078.1 GCA_024280675.1 Bacteroidota bacterium | reverse complement strand
TTTCATATTTTGAGAGAAACTGATAATTATTTCCTATGGCATTATTTGATTTTGCAATTCCTTTGTCCCATTTGATTATTTTTGAAAGCTCCAAACCTTCCAATCCATATTCAACTCCTTTTTCTGGATTAATTCGATTTAGTCCAAAAGAAAGCTGTTGAAGTAATTTCACATGATTGGTATCTTGCTCTGCATTCGGAACCTCAGCAATCAGTGAATCAACCCTTGCTTGACCTCTGAGTTGGGCAGAAAGGTCAAAGCAACTCATCAGGCAAATCATGATAATCAGAATAGTAAACATAATTTTCCCATTGATTTTTTTAGGAACAAACTTTATTTAATAGTTTGCTTGTATAATTCTAATCCAGAAAGTAAGTGAGGCAAATTAAAGGAGCTATTCCCATGATATTTAAAATTAACTCTATCGCTAAATATCGAGCTTAGCTTGCGTATTTCAATAATATATGAGTTCCCATCTTTTGCTGCATCAAATATATCTTCGGTCGGATACATATCATCATAGAGTCCAATCATGAAAAAAATATCAGAGCTTCTGGCAATCTCCATCGCCCTATCGATAATTTCATTATCAATTTTTTCATTAAACCAAACGACATTTGGTCTGATGAGTCCGCCACATTTTGGGCAGTGCGGAATTTCCTCATCATTTATATTATAGTCCTGAAAAGATTGATTACACTTACTACATCTGCACTGGAAGAAATTCCCTCTGAGTTCCGTCACATCTTTTCCACCAGCAATTTGGTGTTGTGAATCAACATTTTGAGTGATGATTTTAACGTTGGGCAAAATTTGTTGCAACTCACTAATTGCTTTAAATGCTTTGTTCACTCCAACTTTTGCAACAAGTTTTCTTCTGTCCTGATACCATTGCCAAACCAGCTGAGGCTTTTGCTCAAAGCCCTCAAGCGAAGACAGTTCCGTCACATCGAAATAATTCCAAATATTTTTGGGTGATTTAATTGTAGAAAGCCCAGCTTCTTCCGAGATTTCAGCACCTGTGAACATTGTGATTTGCTCAGCCTCTAAAATCCTTTCAAACAATTCATCTGATTTATTAATCATTTTATTTTATTTATTTTATTTTGGTTTCCATTCCTGTAAACTTAATGATTCTCGTGTCATTTTCTACATCTACGCACAAAATAATATTATTTCTTCATAATTTTATATATTTTGTAAAAAATAATTTTGCTATATTATTTGGGAAATACTGGAAATGAGAGTTATTGGTCTTGGGTAAGCGGGTTCTACCGCAGTTTCCAGAAATATAATCAAGCAATCTTAAATATTACATACTTGACACTAACTATTAAACCAACTATGCTCAGCAAAATATTCATTTTTATAGCTAATTCTATAGGGCTCACATTTGACTCTTCATCTTTTAGTGCTAACATTAAAAACTTAATTTCTTATCTAATTCTTTTTAAAAAGCATAAATTCAGCTCTGAGAAAAATGAACTGGTTATTGTTAAGATTCAGAAATTCAAAGTCAAGGCATATGGGTTTGCGAATTTATTTCATTTGTATAAGGAGATATTTCTCAAAAATAGTTACAGCTTTCACAGCGACAAGAAGGATCCACTGATAATCGATTGTGGAGCCAATATTGGACTTTCAGCCTTGTACTTTAAGAGCTTATACCCAGAATCTAGGATTATTGCTTTTGAGCCAAGTCCTAGTGCATTTGAATTATTAAACAAAAACATCTCGTTTAATAAATTGAAAGGCATAAGAACCTTTGATATTGCCTTGTCGGATAAAAAAGAATCCTCACCCTTTTATTACAACGATATTCCAGGCTCTTTGAATGGATCGACCAAGAAATTCTACCAAGGGTCTAACCAGATAATGATTCAAAAAGATTTGCTTTCTTCCTATATTGACCAGGAGATAGATTTTCTAAAGATTGATGTTGAGGGTTCAGAATGGGAAATAATCGGCGATTTGATAGAGTCTGGAATGATAAATAAAATAAGGCATATCAAGGTCGAGTATCACCACCTGGTCCACTCTAAAAATAAATGTTCTGACTTTATTTCAAAATTGGAAAACAATGACTTTAAGGTTTTACTTCATACTCAGTCGGACAGCGATACTTATCAAGATATTATGATAGAAGCATTTAGAAGCACTGGTGAGGATGCTGTTGTTTTTGGTACTAAGTAGGAGGACGTAATTATCATAAGGGTGAATTATTAATTTGGAGTTAGAAAAAAATGAGTCATAGAAGAGAATTTCTTAGAGGTATGGCCGCAACTGCTGCTGCGGTGTCTTTGCCAGCCATGATGCCAAGATTAGTTGCACAGAATTTGCAAATAGCATCAGACAATATTGCAAAGCTCAGCCCAGTCCAGTCAGCTCAAAATGAAGATTTCTGGTCTTGGGTTCGCCAGTCCTACACCGTTTCCCGAAATATAATCAACTTAAACAATGGTGGAGTAAGTCCCCAGCCTCTTGTTACACAAGACGCACTCGACAAATATACAAGGATGAGCAACGAAGCACCGAGTTATTATATGTGGCGAACCATTGACCAAGGTCGTGAGCCATTACGAGAAAATCTAGCAAAGCTAGCTGGATGTTCCCCAGATGAGATTGCAATAAACAGAAATACTACAGAAGGACTCAATACGATTATTTTTGGTTTGAATCTTAAAAAAGGTGACGAAGTAGTTCTCTCCAAATATGATTATCCCTCAATGATCAACGCGCTGGAGCAGCGTGCAAAACGTGATGGCATTGTACTCAAATGGGTCGATCTCGACCTTCCTTCTTCCGATGATGATTATCTCGTCTGGCAATTCGAGAAACAGTTCACCGAAAAGACAAAACTTGTCCTTATCACTCACATAATCAACTGGACGGGACAGATTTTGCCTGTTGCAAAGATTGCACGCTCTGCCAGAAAGCGTGGGATTGAATCCCTTTGTGATGCCGCCCACAGCTTTGCCCATCTGGATTATAAAATTCCAGATCTTGAATGTGATTACTTTGCAACAAGTTTGCACAAATGGCTCTGTGCACCTTTTGGATCGGGGATGATGTGGATACGAAAAAATAAGATAAAAAATGTTTGGGCTTTGTTGTCATCGGATGAACCAGATTCCGGCGACATGATGAAATTTGAATCGATTGGCACCCGCAATTTCCCTGGAGAAATGGCAATTGGGTACTCGCTTGATTTCCATAATTCAATCGGACAGGCCCGCAAGAGGGCTCGTCTTCATTATTTAAAAAACTACTGGGCTAGCCGTGTCTTGGAAATTAAAAATGTGACATTGAACACATCGCTCGACCCAAAGTATTCATGTGCATTGGCAAATTTCTCAATCAAGGGCAAGAAATCCACCGATATTGCCGACACTTTATGGAATGATTACAAAATCCACACAGTGGGAATTGTCCGTGAGAAGATTGACGGAGTTCGTGTGACTCCACACATTTACACCTCTGTTGCCGAGCTGGACAAATTAGTCCATGCCACCCGCGA
>JAJRPT010000077.1 GCA_024280675.1 Bacteroidota bacterium | reverse complement strand
CAACAAATAATGGGGCTTCGTGGAATATTATTGAGTCTAATATAACGGCTTCTCTTGGGGCTTATTCTTGGACTGTGGAAGCAGAGGCAAGTGATAGTGTTTTGATACGGATTAGTGATAGCTTTGGGCAAAAAGACACAAGTGACGGAGTCTTTTCTTTCTCAGATATTAGCATAGATTCGCCAAGCGAAAATGAGGTTTTGACTGCCGCTCAGTTATACAAAATTGAATGGACTTCTTTTGGAGCAAGCAACTTGGACATTCATTATTCGATAAATGGAGGTGGGAACTGGAACCTGATTGCAAATCAAGTCACAGCCTCTCAGGGTGAATTTGATTGGAATACTCCAAATATTGAGGAAAACAATGTCCTCTTAAGAATACAAGATCCGAATAATAATTCCCTTTCCGAACAGATAGCCATCTCGGTGCTTCAAGCTGGAATTACAATCACTAGCCCCGAGGCTTCGTCTTACGCTCAGGTTGGAAGCTCATTTGAAATCTCTTGGACATATAATTTTGTGAGCACAGTTGCTATTCAGTATTCTGAAAATGGCGGTATTTCTTGGGCTGATATAATTAATAATATCCCAGCAAGTGATAAGAGTTATTCCTGGATAGTACCAAATAATTTGTCATCTAATGCTAAAATAAAAATCTATGACACTGACAATATTACAGTCTTTGATGAATCTGGCTCCTTTACAATTACTAGTGAAACGGTTGAATTGTATTCTCCAAATGGTGGGGAATTGTATAATCAGGGTGAGACTCACTCCATAGTTTGGAGGGCAGATGATGCAACGAATATAAAAATTGAATACTCGACCGACGGCGGAAGCTCTTGGCACACAATAGTCGCCTCAACACCTGCTGCAAGTTCTTACCCTTGGAATGTGGGCGACATACCTTCCTCTGGTGTCCTTGTCCGTATTTCTGATGCAGACAAGCCAGGGATTGAAGATTTGTCAGACTATCCATTCGCCATTCGGGCATTGCAACTTACTTCTCCTCTGGGTGGGGAGTCCTTTTTGATTAGCTCTTCTGAGAATATTACTTGGAATTCAAACTTAATCCAGGAAATAAATATTTTTTATTCCGAAGATAATGGAAATTCTTGGAATGAAATAGTGAGTAATTGGCCAGTAGCCTCTGGTTTTTATTCTTGGAGTCTTCCTAGTCTTCCTTCAGAAGATTATTTAATCAAAATATTTGACCCAGAAAATACAACGTTCAAAGACCAAAGTGATTCAGCATTTACACTCACTGGGCTATATCTTAGCTCGCCCATTGGTGGGGAATCTTGGATGTTCGGCTCCATGCGTCAAATTACTTTTGAAACAGTTGATATAACAGATGTGAAAATTGAATATTCAACAAATGGTGGCACTTCTTGGATTACTGAAATGTCTAAACATAGTGCTTCGCTCACTTCATATGATTGGCGTGTGCCAGAGTATCCGGGAACTAATAATTTGGTGAGGGTGACCGATTTGGACAATATAAACTCGACTGACAAAAGCTCAAGTCCTTTTGAAATTAAATCAGAAGGACTGGCTATTGTGTACCCCAATGGTGGTGAAAATATTGCCGGAGGAAGTTCGGCTACAATTACTTGGCTGTCGGCAAACTCTGATAATATAAAAATTGAATATAGCTCAGATGGTGGAGCAATGTGGAATACTATTGCTAGTTCTGTGAATGCTTCCTCTGGATGGCATCAGTGGCTTGTGCCTAGCAATTATTCTGTGGAATACCAGATTAGAGTATCTGATGTTGATAATGGTGAAACTACTGACACGAGCGATGCTTTCTTCTCTGTAACTGGTGGAGATTTTGATGTTCCTAAGACTTGGGATTTTGTTTCTCAGACTGGTAATTCTGCAATCATAATCATACCCACTTCTATCTCACCAAAAATCGGATCCTCAAATATTGCCAATGGTGATGCGGTTGGTGTGTTTTTTACAGGTGGCAATGAGGAAAAATGTGCTGGCTATGGGACTTGGAATGGAAGTAATTTGGGGATAACAGTCTGGGGCGATAATAATTTAACTTCGCAAAAAGATGGATTTGTTTCCAACGAAGAATATTCTTTCAAGGTCTGGGACGCAAGTGCTGGAAGCGAACATAGGGCTACGGTCAAATACGGAAGTGGTCAATCCTATTATATTTCTGAATCTGTAACGGTACTCAGCTCGTTGCTTACACACAAGACACTGCTAATTGGTCTTGAGGGCGAAAAATGGGCAATGATTTCTTCAAATCTATTGCAAGCAGACTCAACTATGAGCAATATTGTCTCCGATATTTCCGAAAATCTGTCATATATGAAAGACGATAAGGGAAATGCTTATTACCCATCCGAAGATATTTACACATTGAGTCGCTGGAGTGTTCTCTTGGGGTATCAAGTCTATATGAGTGAGTCTGATACTCTCGAAATCACTGGGGCTGAGATTAGAGCAAGCGATTATACGCTTAGCTTAAAAGCTGATTCGGTATATATTCTGCCATATCTTGGAAAAACTGCCGACGATATTGATACGGCATTGGTCTCTCTTGGTTCAAATCTGATATTGTGTAAGAACTCTGCGGGTGAGGTTTATTTTCCAGCTTATGGGATAAACCAGATTGATTCACTCTATCCTGGGCAAGGGTATAAAATGATTGTGAGCCATAGCTCAAGCCTCATTTATCCAAGCACTGTGACAAGTGCTGCTCAAGCAATGCAAGACAAGCCAGGCAGTTCGGCTCAAGAAGAAGAGATTGATGATTATTATCAACTTGAGTATGACAGGACGGGTTCATCTGCTGTGCTAATAATTCATTCAGATGACCTCTTGCTTGATAATTTCCAGGTTGCAAGTATGGGGGAAGATGATGAAGTATTTGGCCTTGGACGTTTTGAGGATAATCAAGCGGCAATTACAATCTGGGGCGATAACCCAATGACTGGTGTAAAAGATGGTGCCTCATTTGCCCAAAGGCTGACACTGAGGTATTATAACCATGAAACAAGTACAGAAACTAAACTGAAAATAGACGAGTTAAAAGATATTGCAGGATCAAAAAAATTAGACAATGTGCTTAAATATGAAAATGACGGTGTGTTTTATGCGAAAGTGTCTAAAGATTTATCCAATAGAACCGATAATGTAGGAGTGGGTGATAAAATCAGTCTCTACCCGCTTCCCTCAAGTGGAAATATAGTAATAGAATTAAATTCTTTTGCAAGCAGTGAAGCCAGGGCCAAGATTGAAATATTGAATGAAATAGGGGAAATTGTAAAAGAGTTTGATACAGAAATAATTGATAATAAAATATTATTTGATACAGAGTCGCTTCAAAGTGGTGTATATTTAGTTAAAATCACTATAGGCGGTGAGTCGAAGTCAGTAAAAGCAGTTATCATAAATTGATACTCCTCCATAATGTCACTAGATGGGTTCAAAGGGTAGTGTAACTTGCTGTAGTGGGCATATAGTTGGCTACCCTCCATCGGTGATGTTTATTTTATGCTCTCGAATCTTTGGGGGTAACTACTTCGGTATTCTTTGAAAAATAGTTTCTTGTCATCTTCTGAAAAATCACAGGCATTCTTCAGATGAAAATCATCGGCTAATATTTTTCGATTCCTGCCCAGTAAATCATAAAGATTTTCAGAGTTGGCAATTAAAATTCTTTCGGGAAGATTTGTCTTTATTTCCTCTTTATTATTCCCAAGATATTTGAGAAAATCATTTGCCACGGCAATCGCTCCATTTATCTTGCCATTGAAAGAATGCCCAGCCACGTGTGGAGTCGATATAAGTGACGATTTTGCTAGCTCTGAATTAAAACTTGGCTCGTCCTCCCAGACATCGGTCACAGTGTCAAAGCTGTATTTATTTTTGTAGCGAAGCAGTGAATCCGCACAAACAACAGACCCACGTGAGCTGTGAATAAATAATTTGCACTTTCTGCTGTAAGAAATATTTTCTGATAAAAGTCCCTTAGTCTTGTATTTCCCGTGATTAATTAATGGGACATGGTTTGTGATTATCTCAGAGTTTTCGATTAAATCGTTTAGCTCCATGCCTTGAGTAAAGTCTGGGAAATTGTAGCCACTATTAAGCAATGGAGTGTCGTTTACTATCACTCTTAGTCCCAAAGCATGGCAATACTTTGCGACTATCCCTCCGATTGCACCATAGCCGATTATGCCAATGACCCTGTCCTTTATTGCAATATTTCTGGTGGCTGACCAATGCAGAATTGAATAAAGTACATACTCTGCTACAGAATTTGCGTTGGAGCCAAGGGCTGTGAAATGATGAATGCCCTGGGATTGCAAATAACTCTTGTCCAGGTGATCTTCGCCCGATGTGGCACTTGCGTAATATTTAACACCGGTGTTGGACAATAATTTTTTGCTTACTTTGATTGTTGAACGAGAAAAAAGTGCTGTGGCTTGTTTTTCTTTCAGTAAATTATTGTCTAGTTCATCGCGATGGAAAATAATGATCTCACCCTCATTTTCCAAGAATTCTGCAAGCATGGGAATGTTGCGGTCAATAAATATTATTTCTTTTCTGTTCAATTCTTTTTCTTGCATCTCAAATCAATTAAATTGCACCCTTGACGGCTCAAACTAAGAAAATAATTATCTCAAAAAAAATGTACAGAAATAATAATATTAAATTTAATTCAAAAGATTTCTCCTCTGGAAAACTGAAGGAACTTTACAAAAGACTACTTTACCCTAGGTTGATTGAGGAAAAGATGTTGTTGCTTTTGCCTCAGAACCGAATATCAAAATGGTTCTCAGGCATTGGGCAAGAAGCAATTCCGGTTGGGCTAAGCTCAGCCCTTGACCCACAAGATTATATTCTTCCAATGCACCGCAATCTTGGTGTGTTTACCGTCCGTGACATTCCTCTTGGAAAGCTCTTTGCACAATGGCAAGGCAAAGATGCTGGGTTTACAAAAGGACGAGATAGGTCTTTTCATTTTGGTTCGAAAGAACAGCACATTGTGGGCATGATTTCGCATCTTGGCCCGCAGATGGGTGTGGCGTGCGGGATTGCCTTGGCCGAGAAACTCTCTGGCTCTGGGAAAATAACGGCTGTCTTCACAGGCGATGGGGCGACGAGCGAGGGAGATTTCCACGAAGCAATTAATGTGGCATCGGTTTGGGATTTGCCAGTAATTTTTGTCATCGAACATAATGGATATGGACTTTCTACGCCAAATTCTGAACAATTCAATTTTGATAGCTTTAAGGTAAAAGGACCAGCTTATGGAATCCAAGCACGCTCAATCGATGGTAATAATGTGTTGGAAGTCTATTCGGCTGTGAGGGAAATTGCAAAGAGAATGCGAAAAGATTCAAAGCCACTAATATTGGAATGTAGGACTTTTAGAATGAGGGGGCATGAAGAATCGTCTGGAACTAAATACGTCCCAAAAGAACTTTTTGAGCATTGGGCTAGCTTTGACCCAATCGAAAATTATGAATTGTTCTTGATTTCGGAAAAGGTTTTCTCTGAGGAAGAGTTAGAGAATATTAAATCTGAAATGAAAGAAAAAATTGAAAACGAAGTGGAAGCTGTTTTTGATTTGCCAGAAGTCCAGTCCAATCCGAAACAAGAAGAACAAGACGTGTTCGCTCCATTTGTCCAGAAAATAACAAAGGCAAAAGGTAAGGTTAGGAAAATGCGTTTTGTCGATGCCATCTCAGATGGACTTGATGAAGCTATGAAAAAGCATAGTAAATTAATTCTGATGGGGCAAGATATTGCCGAGTACGGTGGAGTGTTCAAGGTGACGGATGGTTTTTTAGAAAAATATGGAAAGGAAAGAATTCGCAATACTCCTATTTGTGAATCGGTTATTTTGAGTGCGGCACTGGGACTGACAATAAAAAATTACAAGGCTATGGTAGAAATGCAGTTTGCCGATTTTGTGAGCTCTGGCTTTACTGCCATTGTAAATAATATAGCCAAGATTCATTACCGCTGGGAACACCCAGCCGGTATTGTAGTTCGGATGCCAACCGGTGCTGGGCTGGGGGCTGGACCCTTTCATTCCCAATCAAACGAGGCTTGGTTCTTTAATACACCAGGGCTGAAAATAGTCTACCCATCCACACCGCAAGATGCTAAGGGATTGCTGCTTGCATCTTTTGAAGACCCCAACCCCATTATGTTTTTTGAACATAAGGCTCTCTACCGGAGTATCTCAGGAAATGTACCGCAAGGGTATTATACTGTGGAAATTGGCAAGGCAAAGCTTGTCAGAACTGGGGCTGATATGACTATTGTTACTTACGGAGCCGGGGTACATTGGGCGATTGATGTGCTGGATAAACACACAGGAATAAGTGCTGATCTGATTGATTTGAGAACGCTTGTACCACTTGATTTTGAGCAAATATCGACTTCGATTAGAAAGACTGGGAAAGTGATAATAATGCACGAAGATACTCTTTTGGGTGGGATTGGGTCTGATATTTCGGCAATGATTTCCAAAAAACTGTTTGAACACTTGGACGCGCCCATTTTTCTTGTGGGGTCTCTTCAGACACCAGTCCCCTTTGCGAAGAATCTCGAAAATGATTTTCTGCCAAAGAAAAGATTTGAGCAAGAGCTTTTAGAATTGTATCATTATTAAAATAATAATATTTTAATAGCGGCTGATTACAAATGATTGGTTATTGATTAGTAAAATATATGTCCCAAAACTTAGTCCACTTGTATCCAATTCCAGCGAACTTAGATTGGCATCGGCAGACACTCCGCTTGCTGGGTCCATGACAATAAAATCTCCATCATCGTCACCAGACTCGAAATATTTTTCATTCAATGGTATCCCATCCTCGAAATCGTCGCACCAGATTGTACCCTCGGGCATTTCCTCACAGCTGAAATTAATGACCTGTGACTTTGCTGGAAATGAAAAACATATACTCAAAATAATTACAAATATTCGCATTTTATATTTCCTTTGAATCTAGTTAGAGAAGTAACAAAGATAAATAAAAATTGTTAAATTGAATCTTAATGAATAATACTTTTTTAAATACTAGGCAATGGATGAGTCGCCCAAGGAATGTGTTGGGGCTGATGACCGGCACTTCGCTTGACGGGATTGACTTGGCTTTAGCTAAATTTTGGATTGGTTCTGCTGGCAAGCATAAATTCAAATTATTGGCAAAAGGAGAATATCCTCTGCCCAATAATTATACAGAATATATTTTGTCTAAGCTGGAAAATGGAACGGATTTCGGCGAGGTGTCTGCTTTGAATTTTGCAATATCTCAGATTTATTCAGAAGCAATTAACAAGCTCATAAAAGATAATAATATAATAAAAAAAGACATTGATGCTGTGGCAATCCACGGCCAGACAGTGTGGCATGAACCAGATGGAAGAAATATTTTTGGCAAGTCAATAGCTTCGACACTTCAGCTTGTCTCAGGCTCTGCTCTTTCTAAGATGATTGCTTTGCCTGTTGTTTCGGCATTCAGAGATGGGGATTTGGCTCTTGGTGGACAGGGTGCGCCACTTGTTCCAATCTTTGATTATAATTTTATCGCTGGTGACAAAGAAAGCAGAATTGCACTCAATATTGGCGGGATGTCGAACCTCACTTTTTGTAAAGCTGACGGCTGTGAAGGCGATGTGATTGCCTTTGATTCGGGAGTGGGCAATGCTTTGATTGACATGGCATGTCTTAAATATTTTGACACGGGCCTTGACAAGGGCGGAGCGGTCGCAAGCTCTGGGGCTTTGAATCAAGATTTATTTAATCATTTGAAAAAAGATAAATTTATTAGCCGGAAACCACCTAAATCAACTGGAAGAGAATATTATGGGCATGATTATTTTAATAATATTTTAGATAATCAAAAATTATTTAATGTAAGTGATATTGATTTGCTTACGACACTCACCCACTTCACAGCCTATTCAATTTCGGAAAATATTCAATTATTCCTAGGCGGGAACGCAATCGTTTATGTCTCTGGTGGTGGGGCAAGAAATGATTTTCTGATGAAATTGCTGAGTGAATATTTGCCAAAATCCACGGTTTATAATTCACAGGAAATTAATATTGATTCAGATTTTAAAGAAGCAAT
>JAJRPT010000076.1 GCA_024280675.1 Bacteroidota bacterium | reverse complement strand
CTCAACTTTCGACAATTACGGGCCTGTAGTAATTCCGAAGATTGGCGACGAAATAGAAATTAACAGAAACAACTTGCGGCAATGGAAAGTTTTCATCGAGCGCGAAGGTCACCAAATCACATTTGACTCCAAGTCAATTTACATTGACAACAAAGAGACAAGCACATATATTGTCGAGCGTGATTATTGTTTCGGGATGGGGGACAATCGCCATAACTCAGCCGATAGTCGCTCTTTTGGTTTCATTCCTTACGAGAATGTAGTCGGTACGCCAATGTTTGTTTATTGGTCTTGGGATACAAATTCGCCGCTGATTGGTGGATTTATCAATAAATTAAAAACAATTCGTTGGGATAGATTGGGGACTATTATTAATTAGCTATTTTGCTTAGCTTATAGGAATATGAGAGGCTCAGAATGTTTTCCAGTAGTGGCAAGTCTGTATTGATAGAATTTTGGAAAATGTAGGATATGCGTAAAGAATTGCTTTTGTTGAACCTAACTCTGGTGCCAAAAGAGAGTCTATATTTGTTATACTGCTTGGTGTCATAAGAAAATTCATTGAAGGATTCGTAAGAAGCAAATGGTTTTATTCTCTTATTGAGCCGATAACTGATGGTGAATTTATTTCTCCAATAATTCTTTGGTATGTATGAATTTTCTCTCCGCCCTAAATCACGATACCTAAACTGAGTTCTACTTCTCCAAGCTATTTCCAAATCACTAAATTCCTGTTCCAGAGTCATTTCAATACTATACCTTTGGTCTATGTGAGTGGGCGAGAATGTAGATTCTCTTTGTCCTAGCCGGTATTTTGCTCCGAAGCTAAGATTATCATTTGCCTTGAAGCCGAGTGAAAATTCATTAAAAGTTTGATTCAAAGATGACCAATCATTGTGCAGACGCATGTCTTGTCTGAGAGTAATTCTAAACCCATAGCCAAGGGGCTGCACAATTCTTGCCGAAGACCAAAATCCTGTATCATCAGGGCTTCCGGTTGCACTGGTATTAATAGTAAAAAATACAATGAGAAATAATATGGAAACAATAAACTTACTCATAGGAGGGTATGTCTTGTGCGGGTTGATCTTCTGGATAGTAGAAGATTTTGATAAACGCTGTATCGGTGAGAAAGTCAATTCTACCAATTTCAATTCGTTCGATAATCAGTCCAGTTCGCTCTTCTACATCTTTTAATAAGAGTTCATAATTTTGAACTTTTATGAGTTCAATATTTTCATAGTTAATCGTTCTTTTCGATTCATGTTTTAGGAACCATATCTTTTCCAGCCCGTATGCCAAGAAAAAGACTACCATGTTGGTAAATACCAGTTCGGCATGAGATATTTTTTTATTGACAAGAGCATTTACAACCGAAAGCCCGATGACGATGAAGAGATAAGTCATTTCTTTTATTGGGATGGCATCGGTTCGGTAGCGAATTATACCAAATATGGCAAAGAGTCCAAGCGCAAAGCCAAGTTGAAGCTTTACATTATCTAGCAAAAAACAGAGCAAAAATACAACCGTACTTATTAGCATGTAAGTAAAAAGATATTCTTTTTTCTTTGCCAGAGGGTAGTAGATGTATCTTACTATTGCCAATATGAATACAAAATTGAAGGTGAAGCGATACAGAAGTCTCATGAAATCATCATGGGAGTAGAGCGGCATACCTAAGACTTTGTCTGTCAGGAACTCCTGTGCATTAATTTCTAATAACATTAATATTTAGTTTTTGTAATTGCAGTAATTGTTTTTTAAATCTATTTTGTTTCAAATCTTTATTTACACCCATTAGCCCTATAGAGTATTTGCTAAACTTACTTGGTCGAAGCCCAAACCCCATCATAGTTTTGTAGAAAAAAGACTGTGAATTGACTTTACTTTGTTTTAGTTCGGCGATTACCAGCGAATCAAAGTTTAGCATACTGTTATCACAAGTATAGAATTTCAACTTGTAATCTATGGTAAGTCTTTCTGTCATTCCCTTATCTACAAAGGTGATACGGGAGAAGGAGTTGTCCACAGACAATTTAAGAGTTTGTGAAAGAGACGGCAAGACTTCATTTATAAATTTCTTGGAATCAGCTCTTAGTTCCTTTTCCATTTCACTTTTCTTAACTCGAAATTTTATAGTTCTGCCCTTAAATTTCTTTTTAATTTCCAAGAAACAAAGATTGGAACCCACGTATTCTCTAAATCTGATTCGGTAGCGATTAGCTCTTTTGTTGTGGTGCATTAAATATGAATCGAAGTCTTCAGTGTCAAAATATCTGGATCTGTACTTATTTGTTCGCCTGCCCTCAATCTCTAATATATTATACTCAGATCTCAGTTGTCTTAGAATCATTTCTAATTTATCACTTGCAAAGACAAATTTTGTATCAACCCTATCTTGGAGGCTAACCTTTGAAATATCGGCAAGCGAGACTGGATTAAATTTTTCTAATATTGCACTGGTTTCCATTTTTATAAATAAATATTATTTTACATTTAATTCAAAACAACTAGAGTATCAGCAATTTCTACAAAATCTTTACCGCCGGCAATAGTAATCATCTTTTTCACAACAATATCAGGGCTTTCAATATTTTCTGCTGCCCCACTTGAGTCCTTTGAGTAGACATAGACAGTGTAGCTTCCTTCTTTCAAATAGCGAAACTCAAAGCTCCCGTCCCAGTGAGTTTCGGTATCATCGTGAAATGTTGTCGTATCAGAGCCATAAATAATGAATACATCTTTATTCATAGCCGGACCCTCGAACTTTATTTTTGTAAACTCCCTGTTGTAATCTATTTGCCAGACATATCCTCTGAGAGTTGCTTCGCCTCCAACTCCTTCTTCGTCCGAGCAGGAAATAAATGCAAGGCAAACAAACAATATTAATATTACTTTAGAAATCATGTTTTTTTAAATAAAATAAGTTAATAGTATACTCCACAAAGCACAAGTTACATAATTATCATCTATTAATAGTGAAAAATAAATGTATTAATCTATAATCTTTGCCAATCCATTTTTGACATCTTGCTCAAACTTTTTATACTTCCCTTGCTTACTACTCCCGTCGCCATATTGGACGGTGACTTTGTCATTTCGTCCAATCTTCGGCGATTCCCTGCGTTCGGTTTTCACTGAACTGACATTTCTACCACGTGCTTTTTCGGTCTGCGGAACTCCTCCAGATTGTTGAGATTGACCAGCAACTTCATCAGGTCTATCATAGGAAATTCCAGAATTTTGATTCTTACGCAACTGAGGTGCTCTTCTTCTCGAGTTTTGAGATTTCTCCTGAACTGCCCCAGGGAAATATTTGAATGCAAACTGAACGGTATCACGATTTACTTCCTTGATTAATTCAAAGAATAATTCATAAGCCTCACGCTTATACTCAAGGAGCGGGTCTTTTTGCGCGTAAGACCTAAGATGAATTCCTTCCTTTAGATCATCCATCGCCCTTAGGTGATCCCTCCAAAGATTATCGATTGTCTGCAAGAAAGCAACTTTTTCAAGCTGTTTCATAAAATCACCACCAGCCATTTCTTCTTTGCGAGAATAGAATTCGTCGGCTGCGGCCACCACACTTTTAACAAAAGATTCCTCGGAAATATCGGCGAACTCTTCTTCACTAATCTCAGGAACGGCAAGTAAAGTCTGTCTTGAAATATTCTGAAATCCAGCATAATCAACATTTTCACTGGAGTGAAAGTCTGCAAACCAGTCTCGAGCCATATCTTCGATGTATTCAAATATGACACCTCTTAGCCTTTCTCCACCCAATGCGTAACGGCGACGGGTATAAATCACATCACGTTGCAAGTTCATCACGTCATCATAGTCGATTAGACGTTTCCGTGTGCTGAAATTATTTTCTTCGACTTTCTTCTGAGCCCTTTCCACCGCCTTTGTCATCATATTAGCCTCAATCGGCTCACCTTCTGGGATATTGAGCTTGCTCATAATACTTGCCGAACGCTCACCACCAAAAAGCCTCATCAGATTGTCTTCCATCGAGATGAAAAACTTTGAACTACCTGGGTCGCCTTGCCGCCCAGAGCGTCCACGAAGCTGTCTGTCAATCCGGCGGGAGTCATGTCGCTCAGACCCCAAAATTGCCAGACCACCACTATTTTTCGTCTTTGAGTCCAACTTAATATCTGTCCCACGACCAGCCATATTGGTTGCAATGGTCACAGCACCCGATTGCCCAGCCATTGAGACAATTTCAGCTTCTTTGTCATTGTGCTTGGCATTAAGTAGTTGGTGTTTAATTTTCTTGCGGTGGAACATTTTGGACAGGACTTCCGAAACCTCAACCGATGCCGTACCGACAAGAATTGGTCTACCCTCACCTATGAGTCTTTCGGCTTCATCAATTAGGGCGTTAAATTTCTCACGTTTGGTTTTGTAGAGCACATCATTTTGATCATCTCTTAGCATTGGTCTATTTGTTGGGATGACGACTACTTCGAGTTTGTAAATTTTGTGAAACTCAGTCGCTTCAGTCTCTGCCGTCCCTGTCATTCCGCCCAATTTATTGTATAATCTATAATAATTCTGCAGAGTAATTGTGGCAAGGGTCTGCGTGTCACGTTCCACTTTCACATTTTCTTTAGCTTCGATTGCTTGGTGAAGACCGTCAGAGAAGCGTCTCCCGTCCATAATCCTTCCGGTGTGTTCATCCACGATTTGAACCTTACCATCTTGGACAACATATTCAATGTCACGCTCGTATAATGAAAAAGCCTTTAGCAACTGACCAGTCGTGTGAACACGGTCTGAACGGTCGGCATAAACTGAATTTACTTTATCAATCTTTAGTGCTTTATCGGATTTAGAAAGTGATTCATCACCTTCAATCATCGACATTTCTTCTGTTATATCTGGAAGCAAGAACATGTCTGAATCATCTCCTCCAGAGGCGAGTAATTCCCGCCCAATTTCGGAAATATCGACCGAATGATTTTTCTCTTCGATAACGTAATACAGAGTTTCGTCCAACTCCTTCATCTTGACGGCTTTTTCTTTTAGATGGTCAAGCTCTGTTCTTTTTAGCAGCTTGGCAACTTCTGGATCTTGCAGTAATTTAAGTAGACGTTTGTGTTTGGGTAGTGCGCGATTAGCTTTTAGTAATTTCACCCCCGCTTGGTATATTTCTTCTTTATCCTCAGAAATCATCAGCTTTTGCACGTCGCTTAGTTCACCATTCACAAGTTTTGTTTGAGCATTGACTAATTTCTGAACTCTAGGCTTCATTTCTTCAAATTTCTGATTCTCACCCGTTTGCCCAACCGAACCTGAGATTATGAGTGGTGTACGAGCCTCGTCAATGAGTACCGAATCTACCTCATCTACTATTGCATACCAGTGATTACGCTGAACCATGTGTTCGGCTTCTTGTACCATATTATCACGTAGATAATCAAAGCCAAATTCATTGTTTGTACCATAAGTTATGTCGAGATTATAAGTTTTCTTCCTTGCGACATTGTCCATCCGGGGTTGCAGAGAGCCGGTTTTAATTCCCAAGAAATCAAAGACAGGCTTCATCCACTCACAGTCACGACGAGCAAGATAATCATTGACCGTCACAAGATGAACCCCACGCCCCGCAAGTGAATTCAAATACAATGGCATGATTGAGACTAGAGTTTTCCCTTCGCCAGTCTGCATCTCGGCAATTTTCCCGTCGTGAAGCACAATGGCTCCAATAAGCTGTACGTCGTAGGGAATCATATCCCAGACATTTGGTTGATCTACGTAAGAATAGCTATGCCTTGACTCAGTCAAACGGCGACAAACTTCTTTGACCACGGCGAAGACTTCTGGCAAAAGCTCGTCTAGTTTCTCTTGGACAAGGTCGAATATTTCATCATTTAATTCTTTTTGACGTTCGTGAAGTTTTGCATTTTCTTTTGCATCCAACGCTTCATTTTGCAATCTCTGCTGGATTTCCTCTTTTTCATTTTCTTGTTGGCTAATTTTATTTTTTATAGCTTCACGGTAAATATTTGTTTTTCCGGCAAGTTCTTCGTCTGAAAGATCTGAGAGTGTTTTGTAAATTTCATTGATAGAATCCACGATAGGACGCATCTTCTTAACATCTTTTTCAGATTTAGTTCCACCAATTAATTTTGAGATAAATTTTATCATTTTTTTCTTGTTTTGTATCTTTGCTAACAACAAATTTAGTAAATTCCCAGCTCAATAGAAACCTGTAAAAATAATATTAGTTCTAAGATGACACAGATAAGGTGGAAACAAAGATTTGAGAATTTTCAGAAAGCTGGAAAAAAGCTAGATAAGTTCGTGTCTGAGATGGAGGAAAACCCTGGTTCCGAAACAAATAAATTAGCTTTGATTCAAGTATTTGAATTTACATTTGAGCTGGCTTGGAAAACACTGAAAGATTATCTGATTGCCGAAGGTTTTTCTGATGCTAAATCTCCTCGTTCTGCAATAAAAGTTGCGTTCAATAATGATTTCATTGAAAATGGTCAAGCGTGGATTGACATGTTAGGCGATAGAAACCTTATGGCTCATAGCTATGATGAACAAAATGCAGATTTAGCCGTGGAGCACATTATGGATTCTTACCACAAAGAAATCAACTTGCTAATTGAATTTTTTAGAAGAGAAGATTTATGAATAAGTTCGGATTAGATGACGGAACTATTAAATTAATACTGGACGTTTTAACAAAATATGTAGACATTTGTGGCATTAAAATTTACGGATCTCGAGCCATGGGAAATTTTCGGAATGGCTCAGACATTGACATTTCTATAAACTTGGATAACAATACACTTGTTAGCAAAATTTTATATGAATTAGACAGCTTACCAACTCCATACATGTTTGACCTAAGCAATTTTAAGACACTTAAAAATCAAAATCTAAAAGATCATATCGACAAATTCGGGCAACTCTTGAAATAATATTTTTTTAGAGATTACCTTATGTTATTGACAAATAGTTCCATAAATTTGCAGACTAAAATATATTAATTATAAAAGAAAGAAAATGATACAAGACACTGAAGAATTTATAAAAAAAGCATTCGAGACACTCTACCAAGGCGGGCAAGACGAGGCAAAAGTAGCCGCCGAAGAATTGATTAAACAAAACAACATCAACGGATACAACTTGCTGAGCGAATGTTTTCTAATAGACCAAGACATTCCAAAAGCACAATCTGTTGTCGAGCGAGCTCTTGAATTATTCCCAGAGCAATGGCAGCTGTGGATGAAAAAAGCAAACATTGAAACCACAATGAACAGTTTCGAAGTCGCACACAAATCCTACAAAAAAGCACTAGATTTCGACGCATCTGATGCGGAATTAATCAACCTCAATATCACTGTACTCTATTGCAAAGAAGATAAATTGGACGAAGCACTCGCCCATATTTCGGCATCTCAAAGATCTGATTATAAAAGTGAATTTGCTTCTTTGCGATATAAAATATTATTCTCTCAAGGAAAGTATTCTGAGTTGATTTCGGATTTCGACGAAGAGTTTGGTTCGGTTGATGAACTCAATCAAGAAGATATTTTTGTCAATCTATCAGAAATATATTTTTATACGGGCAAGGCTTACAATGAGATTGGAATTAGTGATAAGGCAAAGAAACTAATTCTCCAAGCCATGCGTACCGACTTCAGAAACACCGAAGCTATGGAAATTTACAGAGAATTGTGTGACAATCCTTCTGAAAATGCTGAGATTTATATGCACCAAATAAAACGAGATCACACGCTCATTGTTTCCACACTAGCAGATTCCGAAGATGAATCTATGGAATATATCAAAGAGATATTTGGCTCCGATATTGATATTGCCGAAAGTACAAAGGTTCACAATAGTGAGAAAATAAAATACAAGGGACTTGTCGAGATTAAGTTATAGAATTTATTAAAAAAAATGAAAACTCTTGACTCAGAAAATAATTTCCTGGCTCTGGACGAAAAACATTCGTCCTATGAAAACTCGCAAATTGTAATACTACCAGTGCCTTATGAACACAGCACAAGTTATGGCGGTGGCACAAAAAATGGACCAGATGCAATAATCAAAGCTAGTCAATATGTTGAGTTCTATGACTCAGAAACAGAAAAAGAAATTTGCTTTGAACGGGGTATTGCAACTCTTTGCCCGATTGATTTTGCTGGAATTACCGACCGTGATGCCGTCGATAAGATTAAACATGAAGTTTCAAAACTATTGCAAGACGGCAAATTCGTTGTGACTTTGGGCGGTGAGCATACAATTTCAGTGGCTCCGATCTTGTCTCATTTTGAAAAATATCCCAATATGTCTGTGCTTCAATTCGACGCACATTCAGATTTGCGGGATAGTTACCAAGGAAATATTTATTCTCACGCTTGCGTTATGGCTCGTGTTGTGGAATTTCTAAGTCCAAAGAAAATTACACAAGTTGGGATTCGTGCTCAATGCGGTGAAGAAGCAGAATTTATTAAGCAAAATGGAATAAACACTTTCTATGCACACTCCCTCAGAAGGGGATTGCATGGAAATGAAAAGAAGGCTTGGCAAAGCTCTGTTGTTGAAACCTTGGCGGGTGAAATTTATGTGACTTTCGATGTGGATTATTTTGACCCATCAATCATGCCCTCAACTGGAACTCCCGAACCTGGTGGATTTTTCTATGACGAAACGCTTGAGATTTTCCGCAAAATAAAATCGTCTGGCAAGAAAATTATTGGATTTGATCTAGTTGAACTTTCGCCACAGAAGAGTGTGAATCATCCCGATATTTTAACTGCCAGCTTGATTTACAAAATGCTAAATTATATTTGTTCATAAGCAATTCCTCCTACTCCCTCTTATTCTCAGATGAAATTAGAAAAAAATATTAACTTAAAGAAACTGAACACTTTTGGAGTTGAAGCATTTGCCACTGCGATGCTCACCATAGAAAGCGATTCAGACATTCAACAATTAACGAGTATCCTTCCAGATTACCCGAAAAGACTTGTTCTGGGCGGTGGATCAAATATTTTATTCATTTCAGATTACGATGGACTTGTTATAAAAAATGAAATTTCTGGGATTGAAGTAATTTCTGAAGATAATAATTTTGCGATAATAAAAATTGGAGCCGGTGAGAACTGGCATAATTTTACTCAATATTGCGTAGATAATAATTATTCTGGACTAGAGAATTTAGCATTAATCCCTGGGACTGTGGGAGCGGCACCAGTGCAAAACATTGGAGCTTATGGGCTTGAGCAAAACTCTTGCTTTGAGCGTCTGATTGCCCTTGATTTATTGGAAGGTGGAATGGTAGAGCTTTCCAGAGATCAATGTGGGTTTCAATACCGTGATTCGATATTCAAATCTGAACAGAAAGGGCGATATTTAATTACCCACGTATTCTATAAATTAAGCAAGAGCACAAGTGTCAATATTTCCTACAAAGAGTTATCCCAGAGATTAAAGGATAATCAGATAAGTCAGGCAATGCCAAAAGATGTCTTTTGTGCGGTGGTACAAATTCGCCGATCAAAACTGGAGAACCCAGAAATAATTGGAAATGCCGGATCATTTTTCAAAAACCCTGTCATCACTCAATCTCAGTTAGATAAATTATTAGAAAAGCACTCTGAAATAAAATATTTCCCATTTGGCGAGGATTTTAAAATATCTGCTGGGTACTTGATTGAAAAATGTGGGTGGAAGGGAAAACGAATTGGTGATTGTGGTGTTTCTGAAAAGCATGCACTTATTCTTGTAAATTATGGTAAGGCAAGCGGCAAGGAAATATTCAATCTCTCAGAGAAAATAATAGAATCGGTTCAGGGCAAATTTAATATATTGCTCAAAAGAGAAATAAACCTTGTCTTGTAGAATTAATTTTTTTAATCTTTCCCCAATATTTTGTTTTATTTAATTAGCCATATATCTTTGATATTGACTTGTATTGTATTTTATTGTAGAGTTGCATTTGATAAAATTCCCTCTCATATTTCTATTGATTTCTAGTCTTGCATTTGCCCAAGTTGAAATTGACACAAACGACCACAAACCACGCTATGGCTTGGAATTTGGAACGGGCTTGGTCTATCACTCTGCCAATTTTACTGGCTTGCCATCTGTACAGACAAGCAATCCCAACTACACTGGAGTTTGGTCTTCAGCCCAGTATTTTGGACTAAATTATTATCACCCTTGGGATGAGAAATGGACTATTGTTGGAGGGCTTTCATACAGTTTCCACAGTGCAGAATTTCGAGATTGGGAAGAGTATCCCTACATCACTTTAGGTTTAGAAAGCAAGATTGGAAGAACCGGATATGAGCTAGACACACGTTTTCAGTGCTTGAATTTAAATGTGGGTGCTCAGTATTTGATTTATAAAAAACTCAGTCTGCACTCTGGAATAAATATCGGATTTAACACAAGTTCAAGCTATTATCAGATAGAAAAGCTGTTAGGTGTGGACGAGAACATTGTTTATAAAAAAGATGGAAGGTCTTTTATGAATAATTTCTCAGGTGATGCCGAAGATGCAAATCCTTTGTCCATGGGCTTGAATTTTGGAGCCTCATATCGTTTTTATTTGAATAAACGCCAGTCACTTTTTCTTGTTCCAAAATTAAATTATAAATTTAACCCTACCCCGGTTGTGAGTGGTGTGAGCTGGAATTATCACTTCTTTAGCCTTGGTGTTGAAGTGCAGTACCGGGTGCCTCCTCCACCCCCACCTCCACCTCTTCCACCAAAGAATCCGCCATATCCTGAAATGTTCCCAGCCAAGCCTGCCCCACTCCTGAATGCTTCTCTTAGAATTAGCCAAAAAAATGGGTCGGACTTTTATAATTTAAAGGTCGAGGATTTTATTGAAGTAAACATGAGACCACTTCTCAACTATATCTTTTTTGATTCAATGTCTTATGAAATTCCTAGCAGATATATCAAACTTACCCCCAAGGCAGCTGATGGCTTTAGCAATGAAATCTTGCAGGGAAAAAAGGCAATGGAAACTTATTATCATGTTTTAAATATTTTTGGAAAGGGGCTAAGAGATAACCCAAGCGAGGGTGTTGCTCTTATGGGCTGTAATATGGATTCTGGCGAAGAAAAGAATAATTATGGTATTTCAAGAAAACGTGCAGAAGCAGTGCGTGATTATTTTGTTAATGTTTGGGATATTGACCCTGGGAGAATTGACGTTCGGTTTAGAAATTTGCCAAAATCTCCCTCTCGCTCCGATACCTTGACTGGTCGAGAAGAAAACAGGCGAGTGGAAATTAAAACTAGGAAGAACATTGCTGGCTCAGTGTTTACAACCGACACAACAACGAAGGTGAAAACAACAACATTTTCAATTTTCCCAAAAGTAAACGCCGAAGTTGGAGTAAAATATTGGAGTATCACTCTTAATCAAAACCAAAAAACACTTAAAAAATTCCAAGGGCAAGGGATCTTACCTTATAAACTTTCTTGGCTAATTGACTCAAATACCATGGATTTAAAAGATTTAGGAAAAAAAATAATCTGCCAACTAAATGTCACAGACTCTGTGGGGCAGGAGTTTTCGGCCACACCTAAATACATTCCCGTCAATCGGCTTACAGTGGAGCGGAAACGTTACGAGAACAAAAAAGATTTTGAATACGAGTCCTACAGTCTAATTCTATTTAAATATGGGAAATCAGACCTTGGCTCCGAACACAGGAAAGTTATTGATTTTGTAAAAGAAAGAATAGAAGACCAGTCAATTGTCACAATATCTGGCTATTCAGATTCTGTGGGGGATAAAAGTATCAATAAGAGAATCTCAAATGAGAGGGCAAGAGCTGTAGCCCGACATCTTGGAGTCCCTTCTGCTACTGTCGAAGGGGTGGGCGAACTCCAACCTCTTCTCTACGACAACACCTTACCCGAAGGAAGACTCTACTGCCGAACAGTTAATATCAAAATCGTAACCCCAGTCGGCAAGAAATAACCCTGACAAGTCCCGAATAATCCCAAAAAAGAAGAATATTTATTAAATAAAAAAACATGCCACCTCCCTAGAAAAGTGGCACGCTTTTTTCCATATCAATTACAATAATTAATATGACAAATGTTCTTTTCATCCTTATTCTAGGCTTTAAATAGGATTCAACAAACTAATTCCTTAGATTATCTCTGGTAGATAAACCGCCAATGTACATGGACGTTCCCACTCAGGCCAAGGCTCAAGTGGAGCTCCATCTGGTGGATAGGAAATAGGGTCCGGTATACGTTCTGGCCATTCTTCAAACAAACCTGCTGAAAAGTATACCGCTACCATATCGACCGAAGACGGAGTGATTTCCATTGTTTCATCTGAACCACCAGATGAGACTGAATAGAAAGCACTTGGCAGAACAAGGCACGCACATAGAGCAATGCCTATTAGCATTTTACGCATAATTACTCCTATAGTAATTTATTAAAAAAACATTTTGAATGAGACAAAGAAAATGTTAGTTTTACTAAGCCCATTACTGGCAAAGGATAAATATGCGTGCCACAAGATGTTAAGTTAAGCATTAATAAACCATAACTCATTATATATCAATGAGTTATGGCTAGAGCAAGGATTCTTTTTTTTAAAACAATAATAATTTATTTGGTTAAAATTAATCAAATTTTTATTAATAATCATACACTTGGGCTATGAATAGACTTTATTTATTAATATTTGTGAACTTTCTTTATGTTCAGTTTTTGACTGCAGGGGACACCAGTGCAGCTCTTGGGGGGTTGGAGTCAAACTCCATTTCGACTAGTCAGGAAATAAGAGAGAAGCTGAAAACACTGCAGTTTATTGCACAAAATCAAAAAAAGAATAATAACCATAGTGCTATGCTTCTTACTCTTGAAGAAATGCTAAGACTTTCTCAGGAGCATAAGTTGTACAGAAACCAAACTTTTGCCAATTCCGAGCTAGGGAAATATTACCTTAGTATTAAAGATTATAACAAATCATACTCATGTTTTATTGAAGTACAGAAAATCTGTCAGTCACAAGGTCTGTCCCAAGTAATCGCCCTAAAGAATTTAGTAATCCTATTTAGAAAGAAAAATGAGCAAAATTCAGCTATCATTTACCAAAAGAAATTATTAAATTTAAAAGAAATAAAATCGGACAAAAAAGAGTTCTCCAGAGCAAGTGGTTTACTGTCCAATATATATTTAAAGGTGGGCGAGCTTCAGCTTGCCTTAAAATATGCAATACAGCAGTTAGAAATAGCTAGAGAAATAAAAAGAGATGGAACCTATGGAAATGATTTAGATAATTTTCGGGCTGATAAGTTCTATTATAAAATTGGCAAAATTTATTTAAGCATGGGAAACCATCAATTATCACTAGATAATTTTTTTAAAGCACTTTCCATTGCAACTGGTGAGAATGATTTGCTAAAGGCAGGACGTTATCAGACGTCTATTGGGAGTGCTTATTACAGCAAAAATGAGCTAGACTCCAGCTTAATATATTGTTTAAGCGCATTGAATATTGCCAAAAACCGTGTGTTATTAGGTGAGGATCCCGAGCTTGAATTCAAGGTCGGCTATGGTTCACTTCTCAACAATATCGGACTTATCTACAAGAAAAAAGGCAACTATGAGAAAGCTTTGCAGAGCTGCTTACAATCGGTCGATATAAAAGAACGAAGCAATGTCGTAGGAATTGAAAACTCTTATTCAGGTCTTGCCGAAATTTATCTTCTACTCAAAAAACCTAGAGATGCCAAAAAGTATATTGATAAATTTACCTCTCTGATAGACTCCTCAGACATAAATAATAATGACAAGCAGAGGCATTTCCTTTTGTCATCATATTATGAACAAGTTGCCAATGCCGCTAAAGCACTTTTTCACCAGAAGATATACACACAAATCAAGGACTCAATTTACCAAAGTCAAATCGCCGAGACTGTGTCCAAGATTCAGCTTAGCTACAAAAATAAAATATCTGAACAAGACAATGCAATGCTACAAGCAGAGAATTTGAGCCGAACTATTTTATTTACTACAATTTCAATAGCTGGTCTGCTCATAAGTTTCATTCTTTTTTCTAAGCTGAGGGCCAAGAAAAAATCTGAGAAAATTCTTACCAAGAAAAACAAACTTATTCTGTCCAAACATGACGAACTGGAATTACTTTACGAGAATTTACAAGAAAATGAAAGAAAGCTAGAAGAAGCAAACAAAGCTAAGGACAAATTCCTCTCCATAATTGGACATGATCTGAAAAACCCATTACACAGCTTATTCCTTTCCACAGAGATGATTTATACTTATTTTGACAAATATTCCCAAGAGCAGCTAATAGAAAAAATTAAGAAAATGAATCAGTCAGCAAAATCTGCATCGGATTTATTGCAAAATTTACTAACCTGGGCACGGTCACAATCTGGGAAGATTATTTTTCACCAAAATAGAATCAAAATATATTATATAATTAAAGAAATTTACGGCTTAGTCCAGTCATCTGCTCAGAATAAGAATATAAAACTACTAAACGAGGTACCACAAGAGACTGAAGTCTATGCAGACGAGAATATGATAAATACTGTGATAAGAAATCTAATTACTAATTCAATTAAATTTACAGCAATATCAGGTGTTATTTCAATTGAATGTAAAGAGCTTAAAGAATTTGTTAAGTTTACCATCGAAGATACTGGGATGGGCATGAGTTTGGAAGAGTGTGAGGGTTTGTTCAAGATTGATTCTTCATTGAGAAAAAATGGAACAAGTGGTGAGCAAGGCACAGGGCTTGGCTTAATCCTCTGCAAAGAGTTTATCCACTATCATGGTGGAAACATCTGGGCCGAATCAACACTGGGAGTTGGAACTAAATTTCATTTCACACTACCAAAATTCAACGAAAGTGTGCAGGTTATTGAAAGTAAAATGAAAGTAATCGACTAGGCACATTTAATAATTTATTAGAATAAAATTAGTCTTGAAAGATTTTTCACCCAAGCGGAATATTAATATCAAATTTCTCAGCATTTTCTTTTGCTTCGGTATATCCCGCATCGGCATGACGAATAATTCCCATGAGCGGGTCGTAACTCAGAACTCGTTCTAAACGTTTCGCTGCTTCTGGAGTTCCGTCAGCCACAATCACCATGCCAGCGTGTTGGGAAAGTCCCATCCCGACCCCGCCACCGTGATGGAGTGACACCCAAGTCGCACCGCCTAATGTGTTCAATGCAAAATTGAGGAAAACCCAGTCACTCACAGCGTCGGAGCCATCTTTCATGGATTCTGTCTCACGATATGGCGATGCCACCGACCCGCAATCCAAATGATCACGACCGATGACAATGGGTGCCGAAACCTTGCCCGAAGCTACAAGCTCATTCAACATTGCACCTGCTTTTGCCCTTTCTCCATAGCCTAGCCAACAGATGCGAGACGGCAAGCCTTGGAATTTAATGTGTGACTGTGCATTTTTTATCCAACGATGAAGAGATTCATCTTTTGGAAATAATTTCATTATCGCATCATCGGTCACTTCAATATCTTTTGGGTCACCTGAGAGTGCTACCCAACGGAATGGCCCTTTGCCTTGGCAAAAAAGCGGGCGGATGTATTCTGGAACAAATCCAGCAAAGTCAAAAGCATTTTCAACTCCTCCATATTTTTGAGCAATTCCACGAATATTATTTCCATAGTCGAATGTGACGGCACCACGTTTTTGCATCTCAATCATTGCTTTTACGTGAGTGGCAATTGATTTGTATGACTCCTTCAAATATTTCTCTGGATTTTCTTCTCGTAACTTATCGGCTTGAGCCATTGTCAAT
>JAJRPT010000075.1 GCA_024280675.1 Bacteroidota bacterium | reverse complement strand
TATAGTGTACTGATAACTCATAAACAGATTTGAGATATAATTATGAAATTTATTTTTTTGTTAATACTTGTATTTGCCCTAGCCCCAGATGTTCTGTCTCAGTCATTTGGGCCTGGCTCTGAAGTTGATTTGATTTATGAAGCCGAAGAAGATCCAGTTGGTAATGTTTTTGCCATTGTCTATTCTTATTCGGCGGTAAAGTCATTGCCTGTGGCCCACCAAATAGAGATGAAGAAGAGTGGGAATAAATATTTGGCAAAATATAAATCAAGTAAGGATGATGTTTTTTTAATCTGGAAAGTTTCTGGAGCAATCTCAGACAATAATAATGGAGATCTCTGGGATTTCTTAGCACTCCAAGGAAAGAAACCAAAGAAAAATGCCTATCTTCGCAAAGCATTTTCGCTTATGGGGAATCAAGACAAGAATTTTGGTCGGAATGCCAAACCGCACCTTGCACTCGAGTATCTTTCAACAGAGCTGAAGAATCACCCAAAGAATACGCTTGCCGAAATTGCGTGGCTTTCGCTCCAACTTGATTTGCGTAAGATAGATTATGACAAGTATGCAAAGGCACTGAAAAAAACGCTCAACCATAAATACAATATAAATGATGAGAACTTAACACGGGCAGTGTCACGTGCTTTGAAGTCAATCAATAAGGAAGAAAAAGCAAAAGAAATAGAGGAAAGGTTTGCAAGAAAACATCCGGACTCTGAGCTTGTTGCAGAATTTTTGATTAGCGATTTGTCATTGGCAAAATCAATGGAGGAGTTCAATGCGGATGCCAAGGAATATTTCCAGAAATTCCCCAATCATTCCTCTTATTCAAAAGTATTAAGTGCTTTTGTATCTAATTACGCTCGGAATAAAAAATATGGCGAACTGGAGCGTGAGCTTCTTCGTTTAGAGAACATTAGCCCTTCTGCTTGGTTGAACCTAGCTAATTCTGTCAAGATTGATAGTGTGAGGGCAAGGTTTATTGACAAATCACTTTCTGGCCAAGAAAATTTGATAAATAATGAATTAGAAAAAAGCAAGCCATCTTATTTCTCATTATTTGACTGGACGGCTGAGCAGAATAGAATACTCTCTAGCATTTATCTCAAAAAAGCAGAGCTCGAGTTGAGTAGGAAAAAGTATGAGGCAGCAGTAGAATATTTTGAGAAGTCTCATAATATTTCTAATGACAAATCCCCTTCTCCACTTTATTTAGGGCTTGCAAAAGCGTATGAATTATTGGAAATGAAACAAAAAGTGCTAGAAATCACAAGTGAGGCAGTACTCAATAGTGTGGATGGTGATTCAATATTGGCTATGAATAAACGCTTTTATCCAAAGGGGAACTACGACGCATATCTCTCAGATTTACTGGTGAAGGCGGTCAGAAAAAGAAGAGCCGAGTTGGAAGAGGGTTTGATAAATGGTGATAAGTTTTTTGGAATGCTGAGAACCACAGATGGTAAATATTTTGATTCAGAGGGTTTGTTGTCTTCACCTTCTGTTATTATTTTCTGGTCATCTTGGTGTGGCCCATGCCAGGCGATGACCCCAGCCATTGAGGAGTTGGAAGAACTCTATGCCGAGGAAAAAGATGTTGATATATATGTGATTGATGTCTGGGAGGAGGCAGAGTCCACTGGATTGGATGATTATTTAGATGAGATTAAGCCAAGATTTAATATATTAATTGAAAGAACTGGGACATTGCCTCAAAAATATGGAGTATTAGGACTGCCATCAATTTTGTATTTAGACAAAAAAGGAAGAGTGAGGCAAAAAGTAGATGGTTTCAAGGGGAGCGATAATTTTGTGAGGACTTCTATTGATTTGCTGGAAATTCTAAAAAAATAAAACAAAGGGATTTCCTATGCTAATTGACCTAAGATCTGACACTTTCACCAAACCGCCCAAAGCAATGAAGGAGGCAATGTTTGGTGCTGAGTTGGGTGACGATGTGTGGGGTGAAGACCCAACTGTGAACCGTTTGCAAGAAATGGTGGCCAGTCTCTTTGGCAAAGAGAAATCTCTTTTCGTCCCTTCTGGAACGATGGCAAACCAGATTGGGATTTTGATTAACACAGAGCAAGGTGATGAAGTTATTTGTGAGTCGGACTCGCATATTTTCTATTATGAAACATCTGCTCCTGCTATTTTGGCAAAGGTTCAGCTCCGCCCCTTGCCATCGGAAAAGGGTGAAATCCCAATAAATGAAATTGAGAAAGCCATCCGTCCAGATATTTATTATTTCCCCAAAACAAGTCTTGTATGCTTGGAAAATACTCATAATCGTCATGGTGGTTCAATTCTTTCACTCGATTATATTAAGAAAGTACGCACCCTTGCCGATACTAATAATTTAAGAATGCACCTCGATGGTGCAAGAATTTGGAATGCGATGGCAAGGACTGGAATTGGTGCAAAAGAATATGCTGCTAATTTTGAGACAGTGCAAGTTTGTCTGTCAAAGGGCATGGGAACGCCCGTTGGTTCGCTCATCATGGGTTCCGGAGATGATATGGGCAAAGCGTTGAAATGGCGGAAGATTCTTGGTGGTGGCATGAGACAAGCTGGTATATTGGCCGCTGCTGGAATTTACGCACTCGAAAATAACATTCAACTTATGAGTCAAGATAATAAAAAAGCAAGTGAATTTGCAAAGATTATTGCAGACAGTCCAATGATTGAACTAAATCTTGGGCAAGTTGAAACCAATATTGTTACATTTAAATTGTCCGATACTTTGGACGTGAATTTATTTGTGGAAAGATGTAAGAGTGAAAATATTATGCTAATGCACACCGGTGGCAATAGAGTTCGTACAGTTTTTCATTTAGATGTCTCAGAAGATGATGCCATTGTGGCTGGGAATAAAATTATAGAGATTTGCAAAGGCTTGTAGAGTTATGATTTATATGTTAAGAAAAATGAGTGTTTTATTTGTGGTGCTTTTATTCTTTCAAACTGAAATGAGATCAGATGAATTATTGCACACCAAACAGAATTATTCCCAAGAACTACAAAGTATTGCCGGCGCTCTAGTTGCGTCGAACCTTTATTCGTCCTACGTCTCTGTAGATCTTCTTGGGCAGAAAATTTCTGGTAAAGATTTTGATTTTAAAAGGGACAAGAAAATTCTTTCTTCACTGGAAATGATTGCCTCGGGCATCGACGAAGTATTGAAAACTCTTTATTCTATCACTGAATCAAAAAAAGATGCGAAAGTGATTTATGACCTTGTGGAACTGTGCAAAAAAGTCAAGGGCGATGCCGAACTTCTGCTCGAATTTGCAAAAAACCGAAAGACTGAAATATTGGAAGATTACAACAAACATCATCTCCAAACTTGGAATGATATGAATAGGTATTTCTCTGGAAAACGAAAATAGACTATTCTTTTAAATGTGCCTTGGCTTGCTCCCAAAACACATCTAGTTCGGCGAGCGAAAAGTCGCTAATTTCTTTGTCTAATTTCCTTACTTCATGTTCAATATATTGGAATCTTTTCCTAAATTTAGAGATTGATTTGGAGAGTGCCATTTCGGGCTGAATCCCCTCGAAGCGAGAGACATTTACAAGAGAAAAAAGTAAATCACCAAACTCTTCTTCTGTGTTTTCTTTGTCATTTTTTCGGAGTGCGGTTTTTAGTTCTTCAATTTCTTCAAAGACTTTTTGCCACACATCTTCTTTTTCCTCCCAATCAAATCCTAGGCGTGAGGCTTTGGTTTGAATTCTTTCTGCTTTCAAAAGTGCTGGCATAGTGTTGGGAATGCCGCCTAGTGCGGATTTTGTGTTGTCCTTTTGCTTTACTTTCTCCCATTTTTTCATCAAAGTTTTCTCGTCAGTTTCCGGCTTCTCAAAGACATCAGACAAGCGTTCTCTGAGCCTATTGTGTATTTTCTTGGTCACAGACACTAGATTAAATACTCCTCTTTCCTCTGCCATATTTGCGTGCATGAAAATATGAAGGAGTAAATCGCCAAGCTCTTTTTCCATTTCAACATCGTCTTCAGATTCGATTGTTTCAATCAATTCATAAACTTCTTCGACCGAATACTGGGCAATTGATTTGTGGGTTTGAGCTCTGTCCCAAGAAGATTTTTCTCTTAGCTCTTTTATCAGTTCATAAAAATTTAATGTAACTTCGCCAAGAGAATCTTTAATAGAAGGTTTCTCAGCTTTTGGATTTTGTGATTGCATAAAATTGACTTTAATAATAATAAAAAATGATTAACTTAGTAAATCTATAAAATGAAAATTAATAATAAAAAATGAGAATATAATATGGGAAACAAATACGCATTGATTTTGGGTTGTTCGAGTGGGTTTGGCCGTGCGACCGCTCTTGAATTAGCTCGAGATGGATACAATATTTACGGTGTTCACATGGACCGGGGTTCGGCAAAGAAATCTGCGAATGAATTTCGCCAAGAGCTGGAAGGACTGGGGGTTAAGGCACTGTTCTTTAATACAAATGCTGCAGGGGATGCAAATAGGTTGGAAGTAATTAAAGTTATTAAACAAAATGCAGAAGTGACCGAGGGGCATGAACTTAGAGTGCTTGTCCATTCGCTTGCATTTGGTGCTTTGAAAGATTTCCTGAATCCGGATGAATCTAAAATGATTAGCAGAAAACAAATTGAAATGACGATGGATGTGATGGCAAACAGTCTTGTTTACTGGGCTCAAGATTTGGTGAGTAATAATTTGCTTGCTGGTAATTCACGGATATTTGCATTTACTTCCATTGGGTCTGTGCGGAATATGTGGGGATACGGAGCTGTGTCTGCTGCAAAGGCTGCACTTGAGTCCTACATTCGCCAACTTGCCATCGAGCTTGCACCAAGCGGGACGACTTGCAATTCAATATTTGCGGGACTTACAGAAACGCCTGCGGCATCCAAAATTCCAGGGTATGAGAAGATGATAAAATTTGGTAAGATGAAAAATCCAAACAAACGACTCACCACGGCCCAAGATGTTGCCAATGCTGTTCGAATGCTCTCTGATGAGAAAAATACTTGGATGACTGGTGAGATAATTAGATTGGATGGAGGAGATGCAATTTTTGAATATTATGAATTTGAGGGTGAGATTGAACATTAAAAGAAATAATCTTTTGAAACACAAAAAAAGGGATGCTAATAATAGTATCCCTTAAATCTATATTCTAATTGAGTTGCAATTAAATGTTTTTTGCTCTACGCAACATGGCGTGAAGACCAATCTTGTCTATTGTTCTGAGTGCTTTGGCCGAGAGCTTTAGTGTTATCCATTTCCCAGATTCGGTGTCGAACACACGTTTTTTCTGAATGTTTGGAATGAAGCGTCTACGTGTTTTTTTGTGAGAGTGAGAGACATTATTGCCCGCCATTGGACTTTTGCCGGTTAATTCACATTTGCGTGCCATTTTTATATTCTCCAAGAGTTCTTGTTTTTAGAATCACAAAGTTACACAAAATATTTTAACTTTCAAAGGCTTGTGTTTTATTTTGATGGAAATTATAAACATTGATTGAAAATGAGTGAAATAAAAATAAAAAAGTAGTAAATTTGTTGTCGTGAAAAACTTGATTTAAGCAAAATAATTAGCAAGTAATTAATTATATTTTTAAAAATAAAATGTACAAACCATTAGAAGATAAATTCACTTACCCAAGCCTTGAGCATGACATTCTTGACTTTTGGGATAAGAACGAAATATTTGAACGCACACTCGAAGAGCGAAAAGACTCTCCATATTTCACATTCTATGAAGGACCGCCGACTGTGAATGGGAAACCTGGTCTCCACCACATGATGGCTCGAACAATCAAGGATTCGATTTGTCGCTACAAGACAATGCAGGGATTCTACGTGCGTCGCCAAGCGGGTTGGGATACTCACGGGCTTCCGGTTGAGATTCAAGTGGAAAAAGAGCTAGGAATAAAGAATAAACAAGAGCTGGAAGAGTTTGGAATTGAGAATTTCAATAAGGCTTGTCGTGATTTGGTCTACAAAAATATTGAGATGTCAGAAGGCTGGAAATGGCTCACAAAACGAATGGGTTATTGGGTCAATCTCGACCAGGCGTACATCACTTGCACAAATAATTATATAGAATCGGTTTGGTGGGCTTTGTCCGAATATTTTAAGAAAGGACTTGTTTACAGAGGATTTAAAGTAGTCCCGCAATCTCCAACAATCGAGACTCCTCTTTCGAGCCATGAATTATCTCTGGGATACAAGGACGTTCGTGACCCCTCTTGTTTTATAAAACCCAAGGTGACATACTCGCCAGTTGAATCAATAGTTGGTTCAAGTTTTTTGGTCTGGACGACAACTCCTTGGACTTTGTTTGGCAATGTGGCATTGGCTGTTGGCGAGAAAATCGACTATGTCCATGTTGAAAATACAAGGAAAATAAAAGATAAGAAACAAGTAGACCGGTTAATTTTGGCTGAAGCTCTGCTTTCGACACTGGATGGTGAGTATGTGATTCTTGGAAAATATAAAGGCTTAGAGTTGATTGGATCGAGATATGAACAACTCTTGCCTTATGCAAAAATTGATTTAGAAGAACACCCCAAAGGGCTTTCGGTCATTGGAGGCGATTTTGTTTCGACAGAAAATGGTTCGG
>JAJRPT010000074.1 GCA_024280675.1 Bacteroidota bacterium | reverse complement strand
CTTGGTTTTATCTGTTATAGGAGATGTGTTCGGGTAACGCAAATCCCAAGTGATACGCTGAAGACCTTTTTTCCAAGGAGTACTCAAACGGCGGACAATATTTCCTGCTTCATCCTTAATCTCAAAAATTAGAGATGGCTTTCTTTCATTGTCTTCTGCACTGAGTTCCTCCCAAGTTGGATACTTTGAGTCTTTATTATTTTCCTCTGCATCTTTTTCTGCTTTCTTTCTTTTGCTTCTGAGTGTTTTGTAATTGTCTTTTATATAGTAGGTGAAATCTGCACCAAATTTCTTATTCTCACCCCTCCAGAATGTCTCGCCCATACTTCTTCTGCCAAAAGATCTGTCTTCGACAAAAGTCCAAGCATCTTTTACGGCAAATAATTCGGCTTCTTTTCCTAGCGACTCTTCTGTGATTGTCCTAAGTGATGAGTAATCATCCAATATATAAAACCCACGCCCGAATGAACCAAGCACTAAATCATTTTCTCTGCGTTGAATTTCTATATCTTTTATGCAAATGGTCGGCAAGCCACTCTTTAGCCTTATCCATTTCTCTCCGCCATTGTTTGTGAAATATACTCCATATTCTGTTCCAATAAACAGTAATTTTGGATTGACATGGTCTTGGACAATGGCATGGACTGGCTGATTGTCTGGCAGGTTCGATGAAATAGATTTCCAAGTCTTGCCCTTGTCGTTCGATTTTGAAATGTATGGAGTGAAATCCCCACGCTTGCGGTTATCAAATGTGGCATAAACAATATTTTCGTCAAAGAGGTCAGCCTGCAAATCAGACACATAAGTATTTTTTGGAACTCCGTCGAATGAAGATATTTTAGTCCAAGAACCGCCGTCGTTCTCAGAAATTTGAACAAGGCCGTCATCGGTGCCAACGTAGAGCAAGCCACGTTTTTTTGGTGATTCGTCAAGAGAAACAATATTGCCATAAAGAGAAGTTGAAGCATTTTTTGAAACCGCTTCTGGACTCCAAACTTTACCCATTATCTCAAGCTCATTTCGGTTTATGCCTTGGGACAAATCCTCAGAGATTTTAGTCCAAGAATTTCCACGATCTGTTGTCTTGAACAATTTGTTGGCAGCAAAATAAAGTGTTTTGTGATCAAATGGAGAAATTATAAGTGGTGAATTCCAATTCCAGCGGAGTTCTTCGCCCTCTTCCTCTTGTGGTTTGACAAATGTCATCTCACCACTTTTTTTGTCATATCTGGTGAGCATACCGTATTGTGGCTGAGAATATAATATATTTGGATCAGTTGGGTCGATTACAGTTTCAAACCCATCGCCACCAATAGTATAATAAAAGTCCTGATTTGTTATTCCATTTGCACTTTTTGTGCGGGTTGGTCCACCGATTGTGTTATTGTCTTGGGTTCCACCGTAAATGTTATAGAATGGGAAATCATTATCGACCGACACACGGTAGAATTGCGTCAGAGATAAATTCTCAAAGAATCTCCAGTTTTTCGCTCCGTCATAAGTCTCATAAAGCCCACCGTCGGATCCCATTAGCAAGTGATCGGAATCATTTGGATCTATCCAAAGTGCGTGATCATCGACATGCTTTTCCCTTAGCGGAAGAGTAGCCCAAGTTTTCCCCCCATCTTTTGTAAATGTTGTGTATGTGGAAAGAGAATAAACAAGGTTTGGATCTTGTGGGTCGCAAACAAGTTCTTGATAATACTGGGGAGAGCTAGAGACATGATCTTTTTGCATCGACCATGAGGCTCCTCTGTCAGTTGATTTGTAGAAACCACCTTTTTTCTCTGGGAGTTCTATAAGTGCGTAAATATAATCGGGATTAGCCGGGGAAATGGCAAGCCCAGTGCGTCCAATGTATTCATTTGAAGGAAGACCATTTGTGAGTTTTGTCCAAGTCTCTCCGCCGTTAATTGTTTTGTAAATCGCACCCTCGGGTCCGCCATTAATCAGAGTCCAAACATGGCGACGACGTTGATAAGTTGTAGCATAAATCACATCTGGGTCTCGTGGATCCATCAAAATATCAGAAACTCCTGTGTTGTCTGAGATTTCCATTTTTCCTCTAAGAATCTCAGTCCAGTTTTCTCCGCCATCAATTGTTTTATAAAGCCCTCTGTCTCCACCCGATCTCCAGAGCGGGCCTTGGGATGCAATGTAGAGAATATTTTCATCTTCGGGATGGATTATAATTTTGCCAATATGCTCGGATTCTTTTAGCCCCATGTTCTTGAATGATTTGCCACCGTCTTGTGAGCGGTAAACTCCATCGCCATAAGAGACTGATCTTTGAGAATTATTTTCTCCAGACCCCACCCAAACTACATTTGTGTTACTGGGGGCGATTGCCACACATCCAGTCGAATATGATGCCTCAGAATCAAATATTGGAGCAAAGGTGTGTCCCTTATTCGTTGTCTTCCACACTCCACCAGAGGCTATTGCTAAATAAAATTCATTGAAATTATTTGGATTAACTGCAATGTCTGAAATCCTGCCCGATGCGAGTGCTGGGCCTATTGAGCGGAATTTCAAACCAGACAGTGTTCCAGAGATTAGTTTTGATGTATCTTTTTTTTCTTCTGCATTTGAATAAACCGAAAGAGCTAAAAGCAGTATTAATACCAATATTTTCCTCATACTATTCCCATTAAATTATAAATTGTAAAAATTATATAGCAAAAATAAAATATTTCTTGCAATAATTCCGTATTCTTGTTGGATATTCTTTTTAAAAATAATAATAATATTATAAAACAAATTATTGAATAAGATTTACAAAATAACAATTCTTGCTTTTTTACTGAATTTACTGCTAATACCGACTCTAATAGCAGTAAATACAAAAGACTCAACGGGGGGGGGGACTGCATTCTGGAATTGGACAATTAATATTGGTCTTTTTGGTGGCAAGAACTTTATGACAAATAATGCTTATGTTCCCGTGATTCCACCAGGCTATGATTGTGGAGCTTTCACATACGGGCTTGGATCTGGAATTTATGGTGGAATGAAGTTTGGTGTAAACATCTACAAAGATTGGGCATTTGTAGAGATAAGACCGTGGTTTGAACAAAGAGGGACTTTGCTTGAATATGAAAGTTCTTGTTTGCCAACCTTCGGTGATTTGGCAGATGAGTATACAAATGTTGTCAGAAAACATACTTGGGAATCAAAACTAGAATATCTACTACTCAACTCAAGTATCAAAATATTGCCAATGAATATACTTCATGGCTTTGATTTAATACCCAAATGGAGTAAAATCCCATTCTTTATAAGAGCCGAATACGAATCTGGAACTCCGTCTTCTGTGTCAGAATTTACAAACACGGATGAAATCATTGGACCACCTGGTGCCCTCTTTAGCGATTCGACTTCAAGTCGTGTGACCGACCAAGGTAAGCTGACTGCCTCTGGAACGTCAAACGCCTTCAATTTCGCTGCTGGATTTGATTTTGAGATTCCTGGTGGTCTGGTCGTCTCACCAGAAATAATGTACCGCCATGAACTAAACTCACAAATGAATGAATACGATTGGAGTACCGAGGTCTGGAGAGTCGGGCTGGCATTCTCTTGGAATTATCACTTCCAACAAGAGTATGAACTGCCGCCACCAGTTCCCGAGCCTGCCTTGCGAGCTCCAATTTTGTCACCTGCTCCTCCAATGCCACCAGTCCCCGAAGCTATAAAAGATTTCATCTCAGAAATTAATACTGGCAAAATAGATTTGCTTCAAACAATAGTTACTCAAACTTATCCAATCTTGCCATACATTTTCTTTGAAGAAGCCAAAAGTGATCTCAGAGGAATTTATATACAAGACAAAAATAATTACAAAGAATCCAAATTGCCGACAAATACGGTGGAAATTTATTATCATTTGCTCGATATTCTGGGAAATAGATTAACAAAATACCCAGAAGCTGTGCTAAATTTAACTGGTGCAACCGACGGCAAAGAAATGGAAGAGAAAGCCGAACTCTTTGCTCTGGCAAGAAATAGAGCAAATTCCGTTGCCGATTATCTCAACAAAAATTGGGGCATTAATAAAAACAGATTCAATATTAGCTTTAGGGAATTTCCGCTTCTAGCCACCACTGGCACTTACTCAGAGGGATTGGAAGAGAATCGCAGAGTTGAAATTGCTTGCAAGGATCCACGAGTCCTAGCACCCGTTCAACATTCTGAGTTCATGGAATACACTGCCAATAAAAACGCACTCGTCTTTGATTTTGAGCTTTGGGAAATTGGTGACAGATCTATTGAAATCGTCCTCACTTATGG
The DNA here is from genome assembly GCA_024280675.1 of Bacteroidota bacterium. Taxonomy (GTDB): domain Bacteria; phylum Bacteroidota; class Ignavibacteria; order Kapaibacteriales; family UBA2268; genus JAJRPT01. The sequence continues at coordinate 12,843 of JAJRPT010000074.1, read as the reverse complement.
CAACGAAGAAATCCACAAAAGAACTTACTCAAAGCTAAAAGATGGGAAATGGAATATTGCATTTCCAAAAGAATTGTTGAATACTCTTGGTGCTAATTTTAATCCTAACAAGGAGTTGATTGCCATTTGCTCTGTGCGTGAAGGTCTGAAGATAATCCAAAGAAAGGAAATCAATATTGGAATTAGCAAAACAGAAAGTAAATTTGAAGTGGGGAGGTTAAATCTAATCGTATTTGATTTTGACAGATCAGATATTTCTCTTTCCAACCAAGAGATGATACGTGATTTTATAAAAGATGGAATAGATCCAAACTCAAACACAACAATCACGGGATCGACCGACAAACTGGGCGAAGCCAAATACAACGAAGAGCTTTCTTTGCGAAGGGCACATGCCGTTGCCGGCTTTATCACCAATGTAATTTCTGGATTCAAGGCTGATAAGATCCAAGGGATTGGCTCCTCAGTGCTTGAGTTTGATAATAATCTGCCAGAAGGAAGGTTCTATTGCCGAACCGTACTCGTAGAAGTAAAAACTCCAATTAAATAATCAATGCTATGAACAAATATCTTTTAATTCCAATTCTTTTTTTAACATTAGCTTTATTCAATTCTTGTGAAGATGAACAGGAAGATTATTCCAACCAGCTCTTTGTTGGTGGGAAAATAAACATATATTATACTTTTACAGACTCGGCGGGGACAGAAGTCTACGAAAAAACCGAAGAGAAATACGGAATGCCAATCCGTTTTCAGATGTTTGAAAATGGAGTTTATCTGAGGGATGTGATTGCAGATTCTTGGGGATATATTTTAAATGTTGGAGTGAATGAGGGGAAGCAGTATCAGTTGAAATTTGTGATTGAGGATGAAGTATTGTTTGAATCGGAGGCTTATGTGCCGAAGAAAAGTGAATCAGAGTACAAAGGAGCAGACGACGAGTATATTAAATCTATTAATAGGTTTGGACTCAGATCAGGGTATCACTTTTTGCTAAAAGATTTTGAGATGAGGATTGAAAGTGATGCGAGCAGATTATTTGTGCGTCCAAATCCATTCAACACAAAAACTTTTCTTGATATAATGCTAACAAGTTCAAATACTTTTTCATATGACATGTTTAATCTTCATGGTGACAAATATGAAATAGAACCATATTTGAATCAAGAATTAAATCGAACTTTGCCAAATGGTGTTAATTTAGCTAAACTTCAAGACAGCATACCAGAAGCTTATTATCTTTTTCGTGTAATAAGCGGAGATGAGACTTTCTACCAAATGGCAGTTAGAGATTTTTCATCGCCTACATTTAGCAAATAATTTGCTAATTTTGTGATGTGCTAGAAAAACTAATTATAAAAGATTTTGTTCTGATCGAAGATGCAGAGCTTGGTTTCACTTCTGGATTAAACATAATCACTGGAGAGACGGGGTCTGGTAAGTCACTGATATTTAAAGCACTTTCGTTAATTGCTGGGGAAAGAACTGCGGGTAATTTAGTTTACATTGGAAAGAAAAAAGCTGTTATCGAAGCCGTATTCACTAATTTCAATACAGACGTATTCCATGGAAATGATAATCTTAAAGAATATTTTTCCCAAGATGAACTGATTATCCGAAGAGAGATTTCCAGTGCGGGTAAATCCCGCTCTTTTCTAAACGACTCGCCCATTAATTTGTCTGATCTAAAAGCAGTCACAGGTAAAATACTTGAACTGTCTTCTCAGCACTCAAGCTTCGCCCTTCTTGAGAAAGCAAACCATATTAATATTTTGGATTCATATTCAAATACATTACCCGAAAAAGAAGAATATAAAATTGTTTACAAAGCACTCAAAGAGTCAATCTCTGAGTTGTTTGAGCTAAAGTCTAAAGAAAAAGAGATAGTTCAAAACTTAGAATTCTGGAAGTTCCAGCTCTCTGAAATCAAGAAAGTGAGTCCCAAAAGTGGGGAGATGGAAAAGCTAATCTCAGAATTAAACATAATTGAAAATGCAGAAATGATTTGGGAGAGTAGCTCCAAGGCTCACCATTTAATTTATGGTGGAACGAATTCGGCATATAATAATTTGCTAGAATCTTTGCCCGATATTGAAAAATTGTCGGAGTTTCTGCCCGACCTTCAATCAATCTTAGAAGAGATTAACCAGTCTTGTGCATTGCTCAAAGAAGTTGCACTTGTTGTCAATGATTTCAAAAATAATACCGAATACGACCCAAACAGAATTAATTACTTACGCTCTAGGATTGCGTCATTGCGTGGGCTTGAGAAGAAATATTTAAGCATTGAAAATGCTATTGGAAAATGGGAAGAGCTTGAGCAATTAATAAATTCTTCGGCAAATCTTGACAAAGTTATTGAAATAAAGAAGCAAGAAATTCTAAAGCACCAGTTGTCATTAGGAGAAAAAGCAGAGCTTTTAAGCAATATCAGAAAAGAAAATGCTGAGAAGCTGTCTTCTGGAATCACAAAGGAAATTAGCAAATTGGGAATGGAAAGTGCTGAGTTTAGTGTGGGTTTCGATTTCTGCAAAGCTGGAGATGGCGAGCATCTTGTTGCAATCCTAGCAGATGGAAACAAACTAGATGCAAAGGTCAATGGATGCGACAATGTCGAATTTCTTGCTCGTACAAACAAAGGACATAGAGTGGGTTCGCTTGTCCTGATTGCCTCTGGTGGAGAGCTTTCAAGGATTATGCTTGCAATCAAGAGCCTTGTTGTGGGAAATGACAGATCAACGATAATACTAGACGAGATTGACACAGGAATATCTGGCAGGATTTCTATGGCGGTTGGTGGTTTTATGAAGAAAATGGGGAAGCAGAATCAAATCATAGCTATTTCACATTCCCCACAAATTGCCGCCCAAGCAGATACTCATTTTAGTGTTAATAAAACTCACTCCGGGGAGATGACAAGGTCTGTTCTAAAAAAATTGAATAAAGAAGAGATTCAGACTGAGCTGGCGAGCCTGTTCTCTGGAGAACATATTTTGGAGTCATCGCTCAAAAGTGCAAAGGAATTAATTGGAAAGGAAAATGAGAAAATTATCTAAGACTCACCTTATAGGATCACCTGATTTAACACTTGAGGATTTGAACTTGATATTTTCTAATGCAAGAGAATTCAAAGAGAACCATTCGCCCAGGGTGAAGTATGGCTATCTGAAAGATTTGCCCATCATGTTAGTGTTTTCGGAGCCATCCACACGCACTAAACTTTCTTTTGAGATTGCGGCGACTCGTCTGGGGGCAGACGTACTTATTTTCGATTCTACAACTTCATCACAATCAAAGGGCGAGTCGTTCCTAGACACTTTGAAGACCTTGGAGTCGATGGGGGTTGCTATGTTTGTTGTTCGTCATAGCTTGGAATCAATCCCAAAATTATTGCAAGAAAATTTGAATGCTCCGGTAATAAATTCTGGAAATGGTTCAAAAGATCACCCCACTCAAGGGCTTCTTGATGCTTTTGTTTTGCAGGAAAAGATTGGAGATTTAAAAGGGAAAAGAATTACCATCGTTGGAGATTTGCTCAACAGTAGAGTAGCCCGCTCTAATCTTGTAATTTTAGAAAGGTTGGGAATGGAAATTGCAATCTGTTGCCCCGACAATATGAATCTTCCCTATAATAATTCTCATAATTTGACACATTACGAAAACATTGACGAAGCACTCCTGCATTCTGATATAATAATGCTACTCAGAATCCAAAAAGAAAGAATGGCACCTGCTTTCGATATAGGACTTGATGATTACAGGAAAGATTTTTCAATGACAACGAAGAGATTTGAGAATAATAAAAATATTTTAGTAATGCACCCTGGCCCTGTCAATTATGGATTGGAGCTAGATGCTGAATTGTATGAAAAAGAAAATTGTTTGATTTCCCAACAAGTTTCCTCAGGTGTCTTTGTCAGGATGGCTGTGCTTAAACTTCTTGGAGAAAATATTAAAAAAAGGTGAGAGCTAGATTGGAAACAGATAAAGAAAAAATATGGACTGTTGCACAATTAATATCATGGTCTAAGGATTGGCTCCAGAGCAAAGGTGTTGAGTCCTCGAGGCTCAATGTTGAACTCATGCTTTGTCGTATCCTTAACTGGCAAAGATTAGAGCTTTATACCAGATTTGATTATCCTATTGATGCTCAAAAATTGTCTCTTTTTAAATCATGGCTAAAAAGAAGAGCAAGGCGTGAACCTTTGCAATACATACTAGGAGACGTGGATTTCCTAGGGCTTAACCTACTTGTCAATTCATCTGTATTGATTCCACGTCCAGAGACGGAGATGATGACGCAAAAAATTATTGCTGATTATAGTTTGCTCGAACCTAGTAAAATTCTTGACATTGGATCGGGCAGTGGTGCTATTTCCCTGGCTCTAGCATTTCATTTCCCAAAGAGCGAAGTGCTGGGAATTGATATTTCTGCCAAGTCCGTAGCTCTTGCGAGCGAAAATGCCAGAAGAAATAAAATATTAAATGTAAGATTTGAAGAAATAGATATTAAAAAAGAAAAGCCTTTGCCATCCGAATATAATTTGATTGTATCAAACCCACCTTATGTGTCCAGCAATGACTTAGACTCATTGGAACCGGAGTTGAAAAATTACGAACCCAAGACGGCATTGAGCGATATGGGGGACGGTTTGTCTTTCTACAAATTATTCTCCGAACTCTTTGGCTCTATTTTAGCAAAAAATGCCAAATTCTACTTAGAAATTGGCAAGGGTCAAGAAGAAGAAATAGTTGAAATGTTTGATAAAAATAATTTTGCTACTAAGATACACAGCGATCTTTTTGGGGTCAATAGGTTTATACAAGGGCAAAGAATCTAAGAAAGTTAATAACTATTGTAACTAATAGAGTAAATTTTGCGTCTTGGTTTCATAAAACGTTTTCTTTTTTATATGTTTGTAGTCAGTTGGAATTTAATTTCTATAGATGAAATTTATAATTTATAATATTTAAGGGTCTTTATATGAAAAACTGGTTTAATTTTATACTCATAACTACAGCGGTAATACTCTGCTTAGGTGTTTGGTGGTTTATTATGGGCGATCCATCAGGTTTCCTAGACGGAGTTAAACGCCACGAACCAGATCCAGAAAACCTTCTTGCAGTAATTCACACTGGTGGACCGATTGTTGGACTTCTTCTGGCTTTTATCTTCTTGGGCATTGCATACTCAATCGAAAGAATGCTCTCACTTGGAAAGGCTCAAGGCAAAGGCGACCCACAGAAATTTATCAGCTCTGTTGTCGATGATCTTGCAAATGGAAATTTCGACCAAGCTCTTGTGAGTTGCGATACACAACGTGGATCTTTGGCAAATGTGTTGCGTAGTGCAATCTCTCGTTTCAAAGAAATTGAAAATGATGATGAGTTTCCAGCCGAGAAGAAACTCTCCGAAGTCCAGCGTTCAATCGACGAATCAATGAACCTTGAGACTCCGCTTCTGGAGAAAAACCTTGTGATTATTTCTACCATTGCTTCTATTTCGGTATTATTTGGTCTTCTGGGAACTACAATCGGTATGGTTCGTGCATTTCGCGCGCTTGCCTCCTCTGGGACTGTGTCTGCGACTCAGCTTTCTCTTGGAATCTCCGAAGCACTCTACAATACCGCTGGTGGCCTAATTGGTGCAATCATCGCAATTATGTCATACAACTATTTGACCACTAAGGTAGATAGCTTTGTTTACATGATTGATGAAGCAATTTTGTCTGTGACTCAGATTTTTACTGGTCGCATCAAAAAGTAAGTGGGTTTGCCACCTTTATAAAGCTTACATTATGCTTTTTTCTTGGAAGTTTCTTTGGGGTGACCAGATTGAGAAGCAAATGTGCAAATGAATTTATGAAAAACTTAATAAAAAATAAGTGAGAGAAAATTGCCAAAAGTAAAACAAAAACGAGTCGGGTTCTTAATTGACATGACTCCTCTTGTGGACATAACATTTCTGCTGCTGACATTCTTTATGTTTACAGCAAAATTTAAGTCCGAAGCCGACTCTGAACAAAAATTCTTCATAGAAAGACCAAAAGCCTCGGCCGATACATCTAAATTGCCAGAAGTTAATCTAGCTATTGTGAAAGTTGCATTTGCCGACTCAACAAAGGCTGACACCGCATATTATTTTACAATGACAAACAAAGATGAGTTTCTCCAGGTAAAAAATATGACAACTAGCCTGGCTGCAGAACAAAAAGAGAATGCACAGTTGCAAATCTCTTTGGAAACTTTGGATGAATTACTATCAAACGTGCAGAAGATAAACAATGAGACCAAGTTTGCCATTGATGCCGACAGGAGCTTGCCCTTCAATTGGATTTACAGTGCAATGGACAAGCTCAGAAAAAATAGATTCACTGTCTTTAATTATGTGACAGAGACTCAGCAATAACTTAGATGTTTGCCCTTGTGCAAGGGATTATAATAAATTTTGAACAAATCAAGATTACGGACTTGATAAAAAAAATGGAGTAAATTATGTCTGGTGGCGGATCACTAGGTGGCGGAGGCAGTAAGTCAAAGAGAGGGAATACCAAAAGGAAAACCAAGGAAAGAAAAGGTTTCCACATCGATATGACTCCTCTTGTTGATATTACTTTTTTACTATTGACATTCTTTATGTTTACAACTACAATGGCAACTCCTCAAGTTATGGAAATGAGCTTGCCCCCAGAGGTTGATACCCCCATAGATGTCAAATGTTCTGAGTTGCTCAATATATTGATTGATGACGACGACAGAGTGATGTGGTATTATTGTGACGGATTGTTGGAAGAAGTCACCGATACAAAGAAGGTTCGTGAAATATCCTTTGAGTATAATCTCAGAGATGATATAAAAAACAAATTAATCATCGCACTCAAAGTTTCCGAACACGCAAACTACGGTCTTGTCGTCAATATATTAGACGAACTTAATCTTGCTGAGATGAACATTATTAGTGAGCTCACAGGAACCGGCGAAGACAGAAGACGTAAGTTTACTATTGCAAAATTAACTGAGCTTGATTATGAAAAAATAGCAGCCGAAATGCCAATGGAATCAGGCATTTTTGAATCTGATGAGGAATAAAATAATGACAACAGTAATCATACCCAAAGCACCAGAATACGGTGCAAGAGAATTTAAAGTATTTATACAGAAGGCAACACAAAAAGCATTTCTTTATACATACTTAATATTCATTTTCTTATTCTTAATATACATGTTCTCTGGAGCTTTAGTTGATGCAGCACGCACCGCACCTCTTATGGCACCCATCGTACGTATGGACCTTATCGAGCTTCCGACTCAAAACGAGGCGATGGAAGTTCCACCACCACCGCCACCACAAACAGTGATTACAGGACCAGCTGCGCGAGCCGGAACTCCAATCGCTGTGCCAGATGCTGAAATTGCACCTGATTTGAAAGAATTTGCGGTTATGGACGAAATGAGCAGAGCCTCGGCAGAGGGTGGAGACGGAGTTGATCTTGGAGATTTCTCATCTGGGATTGATTTTGATAATCAAGGCTTGAACATTGGGATGATAGAAGAAGAACCAGACCCAGATGAGTTCATCGCAGTCGAGATTCAACCTTATGTTGAGATGGCTAAACTACAGAAACTTGTTGAATATCCAGAAATGGCAAAAAGAGCAGGAATCGAAGGAAGAGTTATTGTAAAAGTTCTTGTTGGTAAAACTGGAGAAGTTAAAAAAATATTAATAGAACATTCTGATAATTCTATGCTCAATAATGCAGCAATTTCTGCAATAAAACAATATGGTGATTTTTCCCCAGCAATACAAAATAAACAACCTGTAATGTGCTGGGTGAATGTGCCAATTTCTTTTCGCTTGAGATAATCGTGGTTGATATACTAAATTATTCGCTCCGAGGTCTGGTAGTTTTGATTGGCTTGGGATTTTTAATTGGAGTGATTGATCCACGCCCCGGCGATGATATGCTCAGATATTCAATGGGTGGAGTCATTGTCTTGTTCGGGGTCTACAGAATAATCATGTACAGAAATGCAAAACGTAAATATGATGATTTGGGCGAAGAAGAGGACAATTAATTCTAGATTTATGAAGCAAAGTGGGAAAATATTTAAGTCATATCGCAACTTGATTGTTGCGATTTTTGTTTGTGGATTAGTAATCAGCTCTTGTGGTGAAAGCAAATGGAAACCAAAATCTGTGGAAGAACCCGAAACTATGAACTCGGGCAAATTAAGTGTTGTTTGTGACGAGTCTGTGGAAAGTATCCTAGCAGATGCCTTTGAGCTATACAAACAAGATTACCCAGAAGTTGAACTCAGCTTCAGGTATACACCCGCCCGCTTGGCAATGGCAGAGATTCTGGGCAGAAGAGAAAGAGTGGTCGTTGTGGCCCGCAATTATTTGGCAGATGAAGATTCACTTATGAAAGAGTTTAATGTCGAAAAACATGAAAGGCAGAAAGTCGCAATCGACGCACTTGTTTTTGTTGTGAATAAAAAATTCCCGCTTGATACTTTGAATGCAAATGATTTACACGAAATATTCACAGGCAATAATAAAAACTTTAAAAATTACTACCCAGAACTAAAATCAAATCCTAAAATATTTATTAAAGGTCAGAACAATTCTGAAAACAGTAATTTTATCAGCTTAGTTTGCAAAAATAAAAAACTTACAAGAAAATTAAACATCATAAATAATAATGACTCATTGATTGACATTGTGAAAAATGACCCCACGACGATTTCGCTCATGTACTTGTCGCAGGTGGTGGGGCGAGATGATGTAAAAATGCTGATGATCGGCTTTGAAAACAATGAAGGGAAATATATTAACCCAAAACCTGTCCACCAAGGGTACATTGTGCAGGAGCTGTATCCATACAGGGTAAATATTTGGGTGTATTTGTTAGAAAATCGTCGTAACTTGCCCTATTGGTTTGCCTCATATCTTGCAAAAGAATCTAAAGTACAGGAAAATTTTATAAAACTAGGAATCGTGCCAGCATTTGCAAAAGTAAAATTGGTACCGCAATAGATTAGAAAATAATTATTAATAAATATTAAAATAGAGAATATATTGAAGAATAATACATTGATAGCACTTTTATTTATACTTTGTACTGTGGCGACATTTGGGCAATCCAATGTTGATGTGGTGAAGAAACTTTATGGTCAAGGGAGACTTTCCGAAGCTATGAAATACATGGAGGCGGCAAGTGATGAAGCAAAAAGAGATGTTGATTTTCAAATCATTTGTGGTGACATTTGCTTTGAGTTGGATGATTTGCCAAATGCAGAAAAATATTACAGAAAAGCAAAAGACAGGGACTCTGATTATTTGCCAATGTTAATGAAATTAGGAAGGGTTCTGCATTTACAAAAGAAATATAAAGAAGCATTTGAGTTGCTGGGCGAGGCAATAGACGAGGGCGATGACAAGGTTGAGCCATTCCTAGAATATGCAGCTGCTCACATTCGTGACAGAAATATTGGCGACGCTCAAACTATGATTGCCAGAGCAAAAAAAATAGACGGCAAAGATGCGAGGGTTTTCCTCACATCTGGAGACATGTATTTTGCACAAGGAATTTACGAGCTAGCAAGAAAAGATTATCTCGAAGCACTCAAATATGATGACAGCAATATTGAAGCACGCTCAAATCTTGCCACCTCGTATTACTGGCTAGCAAATCGTGAGGCAGACAGTGAGTTAAGAAGCGAGTATTTTGCACTTTGTCTCCAAGAATGGCAAAATGTGATAGAATACGATGATAACAATGCAAAAGCATTTTTTGAGCAAGGGAAGATTTTGTTTTGGGCTAATCGCCCGCTTGATGCCGCTCCTAAACTAAATCGCCTTGTCACACTCAGACCAGATCATAAACTCGGGCGATGGTATTTGGCCCAATCCCTTCAATCAATTAACAGATGTGATTCGGCCGCGGCTCATCTTAATTGGGTTGCAGAAAATATTGATTCAGTGAAGGTTAAATCTCGCATATTGCTTGCTCAATGCTATTTTATCAATAAAAATTATTCAGATGCTGTGGGTGCCTATGAAAAAATTATTTCCGACACTACGCTTTCTCTAAAAGATATGAAAATGTATGGGAATGCTTCCTTGCTATTGGGTGATACCGCAAAAGCTGTTGAAATCTGGGATAAAACAATAGAAATGAAGCCAGATGCCTCCTGCGGTCTGATGATGATGCTTGGGCAGTTGTCCTATATGGAAAAAGAATATATTCGTGCCGCCCAGTATTTTACACTGAAACTAGCTACAAGCGGATGTAGTGACGAAAAAGATGCAAGAGCAAATTCTCTTCTTGGTCAATCATATCTTTTTGCTGCCAATAAAGAAGGATTGGATGAAAAACAGAAACTTAATATGTTGGACAGCTCAGAAATTTACTTGAACAATGCAATCAAACTTGATTCTAATAATTTTAGAGCTCAAATTTATCTAGGTGACGTGTATGCCGGAAGAGGTGACAAAGAAGATGCCGCACTTCTATACGAAAATATTATAGAAAAAACATCGCTAGACAAAGTAAAATATAAAGCCAATCTCCGCCAAGCCTATGCAAAAATTTCAGGTCTATATCTCAAGCTAAAGCAGTTGGATAAAGTAATCGAATACGGAAAAGCATGGGCCGAGTTTCAAGCAGAATCTGAATATGGCAGTTTGTATGTGGCCATTGCCTATCACAACAAATATGCGGGCGAACAAAATGAAGGCGATTTCGACAGGGCTTGCAAGTGGTACCGGAAAGTATTAGAAATTAATCCAAATAATAAATCTGCGAAAAAATCCCTGAATGATTTGGGATGTTAAAAACACAATTTTTGAATTTAATCATTTCTTGCTTATCTTTGTAGTTTTTGAGTGGCAGAGTCTAGGGAAAAAGAGATGATTGAATTTAGAATTTTTGGACTAGAGGACGGGCATTACGATTTAGAATTAGAGATTAAAACCCAAGATATGAAATGTATATTGGATTGTTTTTCTCCTGGTATTGTAAGAATAAGTGGTTCTTTTAATCTATTTGGCGAAAAACTAGGGCTTGATGTTTCGGTAAGTGCTGTGGCTGGATTGCTTTGTGATTTCTCAAATGAGCAATATTCCGAAGAAATCTCTGTAGACCTAGACTTAATGTTCAGATTGTTCGATGACGAAATTGTTCTTCTCGATGAAAGTATCTATGACAGGAACTCGTACTTTTTAAAAGGAAACAAACTCGATATTACTCAAATAGTCTGCGATGAACTTGCACTTTCGGTTCCTATGAAAAAAGTGCTACCAAAATACAGAGGAAAGGATTTTACAGAAATATTTCCAGAATACACAAAAAGTGGGAGTGGGAGTGGGGACAAAAGAAAAGATCTAGCAAACAAAGAAAATAAATCTGAGAATGATTCAGAAGAAGAAAAAGAAAACCCTTGGGGCGAATTAAAAAAGTTGAATTTTAACTAATTATAAATATTTTATTTACCAATTTTAATCTAATAAAAACAAAATGGCACATCCTAAACGGAAAATATCCAAATCTCGCAGAGATAAACGAAGAACTCACTACAAAGCCGAAGAACCAACTTCAAATGTTTGCGAACAAACTGGAGAAACTAAGCTCTCACACCGCGCGACAATGGTCAAAGAAGGCGGGAAGAAAGTGTTCTATTATAATGGTCGTAAGTTCGACTAAGTCAATAATCGACTAAGTCGATTATTGACTAAAATTCCTTTTTGCTCAATACTGCGAATGTAATTTGGAAAATAATAAAATCAAGGTGATTGGAATTGATGCAATGGGCTCCGACGATTGCCCTGCATCCGAGGTAAAAGGCGTGGCTGATTTCTTGAAAGAAAACAGTGACGCTGAGGTGCGTTTTATTCTCTTTGGCGATGAAAAAATTATTAAGCAAGAGATTGCAAACCACTCCCTAGATTTGAATAAGGTCGAGATTGTTCACACAAGCCAAGTTGTCACAATGGATGACGGTGCAAAGGCAGCCATCAAATCAAAAAAAGATTCTTCAATGGCACGGGGGCTTTCCTTTCATAAAGAAGGGAAAATTGACGCATTCATTTCTGCTGGAAACACGGGTGCGATGTTGGCTACGGCGACTATTCTGCTTGGCAGAATAAAAGGAGTGAGCCGTCCAACGGTTGCAACTCCTTTTCCAACCGAAGGGGAATTTCCAGTCTTAATCCTTGATGCTGGTGCAAACGTGGACTGTAAGCCACAATTTCTCTACGAATTTGCTGTTATGGGTACACTTTTTATGAAAGAAACATTTGGCATTGACGATCCCAAGGTTGCACTCCTGAATGTGGGCGAAGAACCGGGAAAGGGAAACGAGCAAGCGGTGGCAACATACAAACTGCTAAGCAAAAGCAATGCTATAAACTTTTATGGAAATTACGAAGGACGGGATATTTTCTCTGGAAAAGCATCGGTCGTTGTTTGTGATGGATTTACTGGAAACATTGTGTTGAAATTTGCAGAATCTATATTTGGATTTCTAAAGTCTCAACTTAGAAAATACGCCGACGTGAGCCTTACAAATAAAATAAAAATTGGACTCTTTGCCCCAACACTCAAAGATGCACTCTCTGGTCTTGATTATCAAAAATATGGGGGAGTACCTATGCTAGGGGTCAAAGGCGTTGTGATGATTGGACATGGCTCATCAAAACCACAAGCCATAAATGCTATGATTGTACGTTCGCTTGGAATAATTGAGCGTAAATTAAATAAAAAAATCGAAAATGCACTCCAGGAGAATAAATGACGGCTACCATAAGTTCGATTGCGCATTATTTTCCTCCCGATGTATATG
>JAJRPT010000073.1 GCA_024280675.1 Bacteroidota bacterium | reverse complement strand
GGTGCTGTAACGGCTTTGCTTCTTGCCCCGAAGACTGGTGAGGAAATGAGAAAGGACATTGCCGATAAATCAACCCAAGCAATTGGTAAGGTGCAAGAACTCATGCCCGACATTGAGATTGATTTAAAACAGGCAGTGAACTCGACGGTAAACCAGGGAAAAGAAAAAGCTGAGAAAATTATAAGTGACGCAAAATCAAAAGCAGATGATATTTTGGCAAGTGCTGACGGTATCTTAAGCGATGCTAAAACTAAAGTTAGCGGAACCAAAGAAATTGTTGGCGAAAAAATAAGCGATGTTAAAAATATTGTCTCTGGCAAGGTGGACGCTGTAAAAGATGCAACCAAGGCTGGGGTCGATGCCTTTCGTCAGGAAATAAATCAAGTTCGCTAAGATTTTTTCTTTCTAGCTAGTTTAATAAATTTTAAGTAAGTCATTTGAAAAACAGTGACTTACTTATTCTTTCAATATTTATTTTTATTTGGAAATCAGATGGATCAAACAATTCAGATTCTTTCGATAATTGCACTTGCCACCTTTGTTGTACTCGCTTTTGTGCTTACCTCTTCGGTTAAATCATTTATTTCGTCTCTTGATTTACGACTTGCACAGATGCAAAAAGATATTTCTAAGATGGAAGAAAGAATGTCCAAAAGCCTTGACGGGATTGATGAGATGACAAAGCAAACAACGATTTCTCTGTCACAATCAAGCGAGCCGATAAAGAACATTGGAGATTTGGCAAAGAACATCAATGAGCAAGTAGAACAAATCTCTGGCGTGGTGAAACCATTCACTGGTCTTGCTGGTGATTTTTATAAGAAGGTAGAAAGGCCTGTTCTCAACACCGGGATAGTCGTCTCAGCAGTACAAAAAGCACTTGTGGCATTTTTGTCGAAGATAGGAAAATAGCCGCCCTCTTAATCAAAACAATCCTGTGCCTAATATGACTCGATTGAATAGTTAATGCTTAATCCATCCAAGAACTCTTCACCACTTTCTTCGATGTCCTCGTCATCTTCCTCAAATAGCCAAAGCAATTTCACTCGCCCACCAGATTTATGATGCGATTCTAGTTGGTCGAGCAAATCAAGTATCGCCTTTGAGGAGCTTGTATTAAAATATATCATCTTGAAAGTAAATGTAATTTCCTTTTCAGTATTTTCAGATAAGAATGTAGCCAGCCATTGCCCTATTGGTTTGTAGAATTCCATTGCATTTTCTGGATATGACTCACCACCGATTTCAAGACGTGCCTTGTCGCTTATAAACTTAACATAAGGTTTGGTTTTAGAACCTTCAATAATCAAATCCTTCATTCTTTTTCCTTGATAAAAGTTATGGTTAGTTCTAAAAATGAATTTTCTTCATCAATTTCTGTGATATTATACTTAATTTTATTCCTTGATTTGCGTGCCATGTCAATGAAGCCTAAGCCTGCCCCCTTTGACTCGTCTTCTGGTTCGACTCTTATTTGTTTATGGTAGAACTCTTTCAGCTCTTCCAAATTTAATGAATTAATCTTGTCTAATTTTCCCGCAATAGACGACTTATTTTCATTGGAAATCTGGTTGCCAGAGATTATCTGGAAATTGCTTTTTGTCTCCGAAAATAATATAATACCCACACCCACATTCTTGTCATCCCGATGCGAATATTCAATCTCAGCAGAATAGTGCATAATATTTTGTGCAAGCTCGATAAAGACTCCAAATATTTTCTTGATTTGCTTTTCGACCGAGAATTTCTTTCGTATCATCAGACCAATCTCAACTAGAATTTCTTGGGACACAGCACCCTTGAAATATAGAATTATATTATTTTTCTTAGAGTTATTATAATATTGATATAAATTAAAATCTGACATTAGAACTCTTCTTTTTTTTTAAATGATAAAATATTTTCGCCTAGGCATAAAACCAACTTATGAAAATATTTTGAAAAATCTCTAATAAATTGAATTGGCTCTGGCAAAAGTGAAGTAAAATACTTATTTTTGTGAAAATATTAACAGAAAAACTAAAGGACAAAAAAATATGGATCATCTACTTTCGGAAGAACAAATAATGTTGCGGGATATGGTCAGGAAATTTGCAACAGAAGAGATTGAGCCAGTGGCTTCGGAGAATGAACAAAATCATCGCTATCCAGAAAACATTATCAAAGAAGCCGGCGAGCTTGGGCTAATGGGCGTTGCCTACCCTGATGAATACGGTGGTTCGGGCATGGATTTTGTGTCCTACATGCTTACTATTGAGGAGCTTTCTCGTGCTTGTGCATCTACTGGCGTGATAGTCTCGGCACATTGTTCACTTACTTGCGACCCTATTTTCAGATTTGGCACCGAAGAGCAAAAGCAAAAATACTTACCGTCGATGCTTTCTGGTGAGAAGATTGGTGCATTTTCTTTGTCCGAATCCAATGCGGGGTCTGATGCTGGGAATACTCAAACAACTGCCGTCAAAAAGGGTGACAAATGGATTTTGAATGGCTCAAAGCTCTGGGCAACCAATGGGAGGCAAGCTGAAGTTTTTGTACTCATTGCCTCCACCGACCCAGGAAAGGGAACACGTGGCGTTTCCACATTTATTGTCGAGGCGAACACTCCAGGATATTCTGTTGGAAAGGTTGAGTCTAAGCTAGGGATTCGTTCGACTTCGACAACTGAAATTGTTCTTGACAATGTAGAACTTCCCGAGTCTGCACTTTTGGGTGAGGTCAATAAGGGCTTCAAAGTCTCCATGGTCACGCTCGACGGTGGACGAATTGGAATTGCTGCTCAAGCACTGGGCATCGCTCGCGCGTCGATTGAAGATGCAATCAAATACGCAAAGTCACGTGAGCAATTCGGCAAGCCAATCGCTTCATTTCAAGCAATCCAGTGGATGATTGCCGACATGTGGTGCCAGTATAATTCAGCGTGGATGCTAACTTGGAACGCATCTCGCATGAAAGACGCAGGACTCAACTACGGACAAGAATCGGCTATGGCAAAGCTTGTTGCCTCCGAGGCTGCAATGTTCTGTGCAAATAAATGTATCCAAATCCACGGCGGAAATGGCTACACAACCGAATACAAAGCCGAACGTTATTACCGTGATGCAAAAATCACAGAGATATACGAAGGAACTTCTGAGATTCAGAGATTGGTGATTGCACGGAATTTGTTAAAGTAATTTTGCAATGTGAAAGTTTGGGTGACCAGCCTTTATTTGCCTAATTTATTTATATCACGATTAGTCAAATACTCAATAGAGACCTTCACCCTTCTTTTGAAATCATCACCCACTTGGCTTTTGTCGATGCCATTGCCCTTTGCCGACCAAACTATTTTATCTTTAATCAATGAATAATCAATCCTCTCAGATATTTTCCTCTCAAGATACTTAGCCGTAAAATAGGCACGAAGAAGTGAAAGTTTTTCATTGCTAAGAGCTTCACCATTGAGAATATGAATACCCATATCTGGATTTATTACATCTGGTCCAAAGTAGACTGCTTTCTTTGCCAGAGGTCTGGAATCGGTAAAGCCTTGCACTTCGATGGAAAGTGTTTGATCTTGGCTAGGGCAATCCGATTGCATCTTTTCGATTTTGCTTTGCAGGAATCTTGTAATTTTCTCCATCGCATCATCAACTTGCAGAGCAAAATCGTCGTATTTCTTGCTCGGGTATTCCACAAATGATGTCGAGTCCGTGTTGCCAATCAAATTATATTGGAACTTTAGACGCAGCTTTTCAAGATTATCACCGGTATTGGGTCTGAAATATCCAGAAACAAAAAACGGCATCGAGTATTGCTCAAAAGAAAATTCATTTGCCTCTTCTGGGATATAAAAGCTGGTAATTAATCTAATAATCGTACTATCTGAACATGGTGCATAAAAATTTTGTTCTTCTATCACAGCTTCGGAGCAATCACTCTTAAAGTTTAATACATATTCTCTTCCGGCACCAATGTTGAGTGTTTTTTTCTCTGAACTTGAAATTCTTAGACTTTTTATCTTTTCACCTTTATCCGACCAGAGTTCTAAGATTCCAGCATATTGCCCAGTTTCTGAGATAAAATGAATATCTAGGACTACTGGATTGCAAAATTCAAATTTGTAGAGATCAAATCCACCACATCCACCCTCACGATTGGAGGCAAGAGTAATTTCTGCATTTTCAACAAGGCAAGATTTTTCGTCTGCCATTGTGTTGATTGGCTCAGAGAATAATTTTAGGCCTGTCCATTTATTTTCTCTTTTATCAAAGCTAGCCCTTAGAATATCAAAATTATCAAAGTCGCTATGCCCATTCGATGAGAAATAGAGATTTCCTTCCAAGTCAAAGCTTGGAAATATTTCATCAAAGGGAGTATTGATTTCACCACCAAGATTTCTAGGCTCAGACCAAGAGCCATCCCCTTGGCGAATGCTGTAGTACAAATCATAATTTATTTCCCCTTCTTCATCAAGGACTCCGCCACTTCTATCGGACTCAAACACTAGAATATTTCCATTTGAAGAAATACTAGGATTGCGTTCATTTCCATTTGAATTTAAAATGATGTCCACAAATCCACTTTCGACAACTTGTCCATTTTCAATAAGCATTGAATACAAATCGTAATCTTCTCCGCCCTCAGGGTAGACGGCAGAAAAGTATGCGACAGTTCTTCCGTTATCACTGAAAAAAGACGGTGTACTCTGGTTTTTGAGAAAGTCAATAAAATAACTATCCTCGGGCATAGGCATATATATTTTCTCCTGCCCAACCCTTAGCTTGGTGAGTTCTGTTGGGATGTTTTTCCCATAGCTGGTTTGGTAGAGCAAATTCTTTTGAAATTTTGTTGGTGCAATTTCATCAAATGAACTGTTAAGCTCCAGATTCCCATTTATCCTTTCCTTTGGGCACTCCATAATTTTTGGACTAGAGGCACATGACGAAAGTAATACAATCACTGCCACAAGCAAAATGTTCAGTTTTATTTCTTTTGTTTTATTCATCTTCTCAAATATAATTATTGTATATTTATTGGTTTAATCTATAATAAATATTAACATTTGACTAATATTAGCATATTTTTTAATTAGATTGCTGAGCAGACATTCCGAGCATAATAGCTAAAATCCACACTATGAGACCAACTAGAATACAAATTAATTCAGCAAATCTTTTCCACAACATTTCTCAAATCAAAAACCGTGCAAATTGTGAGCTTATTCCCGTTGTCAAGGCAAATGCCTATGGTCATGGTCTGCAACTTATAACAAAACTGCTCAATGAAAACAAAATAAATAAAGTTGCGGTGGCATTTCCATCGGAGGCAAAGCAATTGAGAATGGGTGGAAATAAGTGTAACATTTTATCACTTGTCCCGCCCAGACCACAAGACGCTCAGGAGATAGTCGAGATGGGTACAGAATCTTCTATTGCAGATATTGACACACTTTTGGAAATTAACAGGCAAGCCAGACTTCTTTCAAAAACAATAAATCTTCATCTCTTTATCAATTCAGGAATGAACCGTGAGGGGATTGCCCCAAGAGATGCTCTTGGATTTCTTCGAGAGGCTTCTGAGCTAGATAGTGTGAAAATTATTGGGCTGATGACGCATTTACCCGACGCTGAATTTTCTACTGAAAAAAATAGGCTGAGTGACGCTTGTTTAAATATTTTTGAAGAACTGCTAATCTCTTTGAAAAACTCTGGCTTTACTTTCAAAGAAATTCACGCATTCAATTCTGCTGGAATTATTAATCTAAAAAGCAATGCCACAAACTTTGCACGACCAGGCATTTCTATTTATGGGGTTTTACCAAGCGAGGACATCAAAAATAAAATAGACTTAAAACCCGTGCTGAGCCTTCACTCTGCTGTTATATCAATCAAGAAAGTGGAAAAGGGGGAAACAGTTGGCTATTCACAAAAATATATCTGCGAGCAAGATACTCAAATTGCAATAATCCCAATCGGCTATGGTGACGGCTATTCTGTTGCTCTTTCAAACAAGGGACAATGTTTGATTTCTGGCAAAAGATACAATGTTGCGGGTTCTGTCTGCATGGATCAGATAATGGTAGATATTGGAATGGACAAGATAAATGCGGGTGACGAAGTGGTATTGATAGGAAAAGATGGTGATGAAGAAATTACAGTGAGCGAAATTGCCGCTAAGATTGGAACTATTCCTTATGAAGTTCTGACAATGCTCTCGGCTAGAGTTCCAAGACTTATTATCTGAACACAAAAAGATATAAACATAATATTGTGGAAAAAGTATTGATTTGAAGAAGATTTTAATTTATAATTTTGGAATAATTTTTATCAGAGATTAAAGACATAATTTGTATAAAATCCAATTATCTAACTTTGAGGGTCCATTTGATTTGCTTCTCTATTTTATAAAAAGAGACGAGCTTAATATTTATGACATTCCAATTTCCAAAGTTACTAAGGAATTTTTGAATTATATCCATCTAATGCAGAAGCTCGACCTCAACCTGGCCGGCGAGTTCATTGTGATGAGCTCGACTCTAATGCACATAAAATCGCAAATGCTTTTGCCAAGAGGAAGCAATGAGGAGGGAAACCCTATCGATGACCCACGCACTGAGCTAGTTCAGAAGTTGCTAGAATATAAGCAAATAAAAGAAAGCCTTGGTGAACTGAGCCAATCCGAGGAGCATACTCGCTTTCTTCTCTACAGAAACACATTCGACAAAGAAAAAGAGCCAGAGTCTCACTTGCCTGAAGACTTAAATCTTTTTCATATCATCAATGCTTTCCAAAATATTTTAAATAAGAGAAGAAGTGGACTACTCAAACATAAAGTGGACCTTTACACCTATTCAATTTCTGAGCAAAGAGCTTTTATATTAAAAGAACTGAACATAAATACAAAGTTATTATTTTCCAAATTACTAAAGAATGCAAATAAACTAAAGATTGTAGTAACTTTTTTGGCTCTTCTAGACCTCATAAAAACCGGAGATGTTCAAGTGTTGCAAAATGCAAACTACCAAGACATTCACATCACAAAGATGAGGATTGAAAATTAGTGCAAGACTTCAAACCATATTTTATGACACTCTCTCCAGACGAGCAAAAATCTGCAATCGAGGCATTGATTTTTGCCTCGGACAAAGCCCTGAGCATGGAAGAATTATTTGCAATATTGTTTTCAAAAGATGATTTTGACAAAAAAAGAATGTCACAAAATCCTCCAGTAAAAGAAATGGATATTGCAAAATTTATTGAAGTAATTACTGAGAATTTTCATTATACCAAGTCCTTAATTTCCGATATTATTGACCGAATCAACGACGAACTTATAAGCTCTGGAAGACCCATCTACATCGTTGATTATGCTGGTGGTTACGAGTTTGCGACCAGACCTGAGTATGGGAAATTAGTGGCGGAATTATACTGGTCTAAAAAAAAGAAAAAGCTCAGCCGTGCCTCGCTTGAATCCCTTGCCATAATTGCCTACCGACAGCCCATCTCAAAATCTGGAGTAGAGCAAATTCGTGGTGTAAATTCCTCCGAAATAATCAACTCTCTTCTTGAGAGGAATCTCATAAAAATCCTTGGTAGAAGTGAAAGCCTTGGCAGGGCATTGCTTTACGGCACAACAGATGATTTTTTGAAAATGTTTGCTCTTGGTTCAATCGCTGAGCTTCCCACATTAAAAGAAATGGATGAAATCGCCAGCTTTGAGAAAAATGAGAAATCCCAGCAAGAAATTCTAATTAAAATAGATGCGAAGTAAAAGCTCAAAGACATGGAAATATTTCTTAAGTTTGGAGCTAGTCCTAATCCAAACAATTACAATTCAAGAATACAGAAATGCCATTAAACCGTAATTTATCCGAAGAACAAATTTTACTAAGAGACTCAGTCCGCAGTTTTGCCGAACAAGAACTCTATCCAACTGTCAAAGAATTAGACGAGCGAGAAGAGTTCTCTTTAGAAAACACAAAAGCCATGGCTCATCTAGGCTTGCTTGGTGCTCAAATCCCAGAACAGTACGGCGGCTCTGCCCTCGATTACGCCTCCTACATCATCACAGTCGAGGAAATAGCCCGAGTTGACGGATCTCATGCAGCCACAGTCGCAGCACATAATTCGCTCGGTGTGGGTCCTATTTTAAATTTTGGCAATAAAGAGCAAAAGTCTAAATATCTTCCAAAATTAGCTGAAGCTAGCCTTTGGGGATTTGGGCTAACGGAGGCCGAGGCTGGCTCCGATGCGGCAAACACTCAAACCACTGCAACACAAGACGGAGATGACTGGATAATCAATGGCTCGAAAATCTTTATTACTAATTCTGCAAGCGAAATAACTATTGGCTCGACTGTTCTGGCAAAAACTGGAACTTTACAAGGTGGACGAAATGAACTGACTTGTTTCTTAGTCGAAAATGGAATTGCTGGTTTTACTCAAAAAGTTATGAAAGGCAAGATGATGTGGCGAGCATCGAACACAGGTGAGCTATACCTTGACAATGTCCGTGTTCATAAATCCACAATGCTGGGCAAAAGGGGTGATGGTTTTAAACAAATGATGGCAACGCTGGACAAGGGTCGATTGTCGATTGCGGCAATGGGTTTGGGTCTTGCCCAAGGAGCGTTTGAATATGCTCTCAAATACGCAAAAGAACGCAAAACATTCGGCAAAGCAATCTCAACTTATCAAGCGAATGCTTTCAAACTTGCAGACATTGATATGGGAATCGAGCTAGCCCGAACTTACCTCTACGACGTGTGCCGAATGGCAAGCGAGGGTATTTCTGTCACCAAAGAAGGTGCGATTGCCAAACTAAACTGCTCAGAACTTGCCCACATGGCTGCCAATCATTGCGTACAAATCCTTGGTGGATATGGACTTATGAAAGAATACAATGCCGAACGTTTCTACCGTGACCAGAAATTACTCGAAATTGGCGAAGGCACATCCGAGATTCAACGCCTAGTCATTGCACGTGAGATTGGTTGTTTTGATGTGGGCTGAAACATCGACTTAGTCCATAATCAAACGGGCGTTCGTGATTGTAATTGTTGAAAATCTATAAAATCCCTCTGGCTTTTCTACAATGTCGTATTTCCCACGACCCATTGTCAAGTCGAAGAATGCACCTTTTGGCCAGTTCAATAGGAATGAGCTTGGGAAAGTGTATGAGCCAGTATCATCAACTAAAATTTGATGTGATTCGATTGTTTCTGGAAGATTTAGACGTTCTAATGCTCTAGAATTTCCTTTACTATAGAAAAATATAATTGCAACTTTTCCATTTGGATTATTGTAATCAGCATCCCAAGTAATTGTCCAATCTGCACTTCTATCTACTGAATTATTTATTCCATATTCCCCATCCAGCCCAGAGGTGATTTCAAATAGCTTTGGTATATAAAGACTTACATCAACTTCAGAGATACCAGCCCCACTATTTCCTTCGATGTACCATCTTTGAGTTGTTCCAAAATTCAAATCATAAGGCGGTGTAAATCCATTATAATCATCTGTTAAATAGCCCTGAAAATTAGTATCTGAAGTCATTATTGCAGAAAGTGGACCCGTCCCACCAATAATCACATCGCCTGCATTAACAGTAATTGTATGTAAGCTATCGGCCCAGATTTCAGTGGTGCCTCTATATTGATCAAATTTCGAATCAATCCCATCAAAAAATGAAATTGACGATAATGAAAGATCGCCCAATAGAATTTTATCTTCTAGAAAATTTGATCCATCTCTGAAAATTTTATTACTGCTATAAATAACTGTATCTTGATTGATAATTGATTGCCCAGATTCTTCACAAGCGAATAATCCAAGAATCATGGCGATTAAAATTATTTGTTTCATCATTTTATTCTTTCCTTTTGGACAATATTGTACATTTTATAAAAATTATGGCGGGTAAATTTAAAACGAAAAATCCATGCCAAATTTCAATTCCAATCAAAAAAGAATGTGAGATTGCCAGAATGACAGAACGTCAAAGCACACGAAGTGTGTTTTTGCTGATAATCTGCTGTTTCCATCTGGTAATTTGTTCATATAATTTCAGCTCAAAAAAAATGTTCTGGCATTTTTTACAAAAGCAGAACATTTTCCTAAAATATTTTATTTCTAAACCCAGTAAAGCGAGCGATTAGTTATACTTTTTCATTTCTTCTTGTAGATATTCAGCCACTGCTTTTGCTTCTGGACCTTTGAGTGCTGGGTTTGCCATTCCGCTTGGATAATTTTCTGTATCTACTGCACTTGGGTTTAAGATATAGTCGATAAGAGCTTGGGTGTCGGAGTCATATTTTGGGAGAACATCTTTGTATGAGGGTGCCATTACTTGCTTTTCGTCGAATTTATGGCAAGCGGCACATCTTATTTTGTAAATTTCTTCGCCATCTATTTCGACTACTTCGACTTCTGAATATAACGAAGCCATTTTCACTTTATGCTCGCCTGCAATCCTTGCAACATTGTCAGTGTTCGAGACCTCGAAGGCATTTTGATTAGAGCAAACCATGAACAAGAACATCGCAATAACAAGCGGGAAAGCAAAACGAATGTAGGAAGATTTTTTAGTTTTAATAATAGTATAAAAGAGATTTGTCGCAATAAAAGCAAAAACAATAGCCAAGGCAGCACCGCCATAAACATAAGCAGAATTTGAAGCCTCAGGGATTACCGAAAGCGACAGTCCATAGAAAATAATATAGACTGAGACGCAACTTGCGGCGATTGTAGCAGATTTATTCTTTGCCCAAGCCTTGTAGCCCTCATCCTTAAAATCAAATCCACCATCCCAGTGAAATTTGAGATATAAAAAAGTAGCGGCGGCAACGGCAAATGAGGCAGCCAGCAGGCTTACCATTTTATAAAATACTGCCAGAGTGAAAAAGCTAACAATAGTTGCATCGCTCCAAAGTGTTGGGTCGCTTGCAATATGAGTACCGGTTACAAATGCCCACAAGCCAAAAATCATCATAAACACTGCCCAAAAGCCAGTATTTGATTTTATCGAAGTCATTTGATTATTATACTGCTCAGCACTGGAAGTCCTGTAATCTTCTTTTGGCATATCGGCATTTGATTTTACAAAATCATAGAACTCGATGAATCTATTGGAGTTTTTGTAGAAATAGGCGAGCAATAATCCAAAGCTATAAAAGAGAAAGCCGAACAAAAGTACGCCTGGTGCAGTCGTTCCTGCTCCGGCTGTAAGTTGGATGTATATAACAATTATTGCTAGAAACGGGACTAAGCCAAATCCGAACCATGTTGTTGGCGAACTTGTAATTAAGTCCATCATTTCCAATGACATACGGGATTGATAATTGCTTTCATTACTTTTTTTGAATGACTGCCTTTTGAAACTTGTGCTTAGCATCAAAGAACCCAGCATAATGCCAGTAAACACAGTGAATAAAAACTGTGCAATAGTTAGTAGGGTATTCAACATTTCAAGATGTGAACCCGATACAATTATGGTAAGATTATCAAAAATATCCATTTCTTAGCCTTATGCTTTTTTAAATTAATCTATCTACAGAAACAACAATTAAAACTAAAAGTACAAATTCATTAACCCAAAGGAACAATCTTTTCAGCTCCTTATCATTCAATTCTTTTCTCAACAACACACTTATTTTCCAAATAATCCAAAGTGCCAACAAAAATATCACGATGGATGCGTGTGGGAAAAATATTATTCCAAATAGTGAAAATGCGAGTGAAAACACCACCATAAGCCCTATCCAAATAAAAATTATCATCTGCAATGTCATTGGACTCAGCTCTTGGGTGAGCATTGGAAATCCGCCCGCCTTGTAATCATCTACATAAACCAGAGCCAAAAGCCAAAAATGAGGCATCTGCCACATAAATACAAAGGTCGCCAGCCCAAGCATCGGCAATGCAAAAAGTTCACCACCCGCACCGACCCAGCCAATGACTGGTGGGACAGCACCCACTACCGCACCTGGTAGAACTGCAAGTGAAGATTTCCGTTTCAGCGGTGTATAAATTATATTATAAAGAACAACATTAAATATCGCAAGCGTTACCGCAATCTCATTTACATATTCAAACAAAATCCAAAGACCAAGGGCAATCAAAACAAGTGCAAAAATCAAAGCATGCCTTGGACTCACACCACCCAAGCCTTTTTTCCAAAGCACAAGTGGTCTTTTTGCAGTCCTGGTCATCAGTGCGTCATAGTCACTCTCCTGATAATGATTGAGCGAGGAAGCACCCGCACTGCACAGGAAAGTCCCAAGAATCGTCCAAATCATAATCACATAATCTAAAGAACTGCTCCCGCTCCCGCTCCCACCTCCCAAAATAAAGCCCACAGCACAAGTAAAAGTTACCGCAACTGTTATTCTCATTTTTGAAAGTTCTAGCCAAATAGCTAATAAATTTTTCAGCTTAGACCCATTTCTTTCTTTCTCTTTTTATCCCTTTCTTTTCCCGTCTCTTTCTATTCCCGCCTCTTTCTATTCCCGTCTCTTTCTATTCCCGCCTCTTTCTACTCCCGTCTCTTTCTATTCCCGCCTCTTTCTTATTACTCTTCGCTTGATAGGCCTTCATCGCCTTCATCATATTCCTCTTCATCGCCCCACATATCGTCTTCGGGATCGTCGGACTCTGCAAGTTCTTCCCCGGAGCTAGGCGGTGCATTTTCTAGCAACCAAGCCTCGTATGCTTCTGGGGAAACTACATTAACATTGGCATACATTCGGCTATGCCAAAGACCGCAATACTCTGCACAAGTGAGGATGAACGATCCGGTTTTTTCTGGTGTGACAAATAAATATGTCGTTCGCCCAGGGACAATGTCTTCTTTTATTCTAAATGCTGGAATGAAAAAGCTATGTATGAAATCTGGCTCGAATCCTTTCATTACGAATTTTATTGTTTTTCCAAGAGGAATGTAATAATCGGTGGGCTTGTCTTTTTCTAGGTCTTTTACTATTATTGAACTAATAGATGTGCCATTTTTATAGGTCCAATTCCACTGCCAACTTTTGACATGTACGTGAATCTCTTCGTCGTACACAGTTGTCTCCCTCATATCGGCATAATCTACATATGCGACATAAAACATAGAAATAACTACAAAGGTTGGAATCGCAATCCAAACTGTTTCCAATAATGCACTACCATGGATTTGTTTGGGATTTGGGTGTTTTTTGTGGTGATACTTCACTACAAAAACCACCATTACGATTGTAATGAGGAGCAACATTACTATACTTATTATAGTAATGTATGCCATTGCAAAATCTACACTACTCGCATATCCAGAGACTACTTCTGTCATTTTTTTACCTCAAATAAAGAATATATCTAATCCTAGAAATAGGATTATACCTGTAAAAATAACCCCACAACCACCAACAAGAAATTTAATTAAAGGGGTGTCGAATTTAAAGTGCATGAAGTAAGCCAATACTAAACCAGACTTTATGCACGCTATCAGTAATGCAAGCGAAACCGTGTAGGCTCCCAAATCGATACCTGCTATCCCCACAGTAAGTGAAGTAAGCCCAACCAGTGCTATCCAAATTAGAATGAACAAACCATAGCTTGGTCCGTGATAGCCGATAGATTCACCATGGGCAGTACTCGAACCCGCCAACTCTTCTGAATGAGACATTGATTTTCCTCACTTGGTAAATTAGTGTAACAAATAAAATAATGGGAATAGGAATATCCAAATCAAATCGACAAGGTGCCAATAAAGTCCACTATTCTCTAATACTATATACTTATCTTTATTAATTGAATTATACATTATCTTGACCGCACACACAGTCAGCACTACCATCCCGATAATTACGTGGAGTGTGTGAAGACCTGTCATTAAATAATACAGCCCAAAGAATTGAATCTCGCCCAGTGGAAAAAGAGATAGAGTTTCACTTCCTGGAAAAATACCATCGCCAATCTTGTGTGACCATTCAAAATATTTATTATACAAGAATCCAAACCCGAATCCAACCGTTAGAAATGTCCAAACAACCGAAGCAGCTTTGTGTCCTTTCTGCAATGCCGCAAGACCCAGCACCATTGTGAGTGAGCTTGTAAGAAGTATCAATGTGTTATTGGTGCCAGCCGCAATATCGGGACGAAGTGCTGCGTTATGGAAGTCTAAGCCATACATGTTTCTGTAATACATGTACATGCAGAAAAGCCCTCCAAAAAGCAATGCTTCTGTGAAAATGAATATCCACATCCCTACTTTCGAGCCTTGATCATCACGGAATTCGTGTACAAATAATTGGTCGTTATCGCCATGCCCATGAGCGGCAGAGCTAGTTAAATGGAGCTTAGCCCCCCCCCTTGCTTCTATAATTTTACTCAATGTCTTTCCTCCGTTTTTTCATCACTATGGTCAGGGTAGTCGTAAGGACCGCCTTCAACTCTTTCTATTGGGAAATCAAAATTAAGAAGTGGTGGTGGACTTGGTGTTGTCCATTCAAGAGTCAATGCTCCCCAAGGATTGCGACCAGTGTTTGTCTTGCCACTTTTTATTGCCATCACTAGATTAACAATTAAAAGCAAGATTGAAGCTATTAATATCCAAGATCCAACCGTAGACCAAATGTGATAGGTCTGGTATTCTGGCAAATAATCCCAATATCTCCGTGGCATTCCGTAATATCCAATAATCAACATTGGGAAATATAAAAGATTTACTCCAATGAAATATCCTAAAACACCCCAGTTTGCAACTTTTGAATTATACATCCTATCGAACATCTTTGGCCACCAGTAATAGCATCCACCCAAGAACATACTCAATATCCCACCCAAAATCACATAATGGAAGTGGCCTACTACATAATAAGTATCATGGAGATGAACATCGGTAGAAAGTGCTCCAAGAGTAAGTCCTGTCAATCCACCAATAGCAAATAAGAAAATTGAAGCAAGAGCAAAAACCATAGGAGTCTCAAGTCGTATCGAACCACGCCAAAGAGTCGCCACCCAATTGAATACTTTCACTCCAGTCGGTACTCCAACTAGCATTGTTACAAATGAAAAGACATAGCGTGCGGTATCGCTCATTCCACTGGTAAACATGTGGTGAGCCCAAACAAAATATCCAACCAAGACTATTGCCATTGTTGAATATACCATTATTCTATAGCCAAATATTTGCCTACGGGAAAATGTGGCAATCACATCGCTCATCACCCCAAATGCTGGCAATACCATTACGTAGACAGCGGGGTGGGAGTAAATCCAGAACATGTGTTGGAATAATACCGGATCCCCACCCAATGTAGGGTCGAATATTCCGAAACCAAATGCTCGCTCTAAAATTACAAGAACAATGGTTATACCCACAACCGGAGTTGCGATTACTTGAATCCACGCCGTTGCATAAAGAGTCCAAGTGAAAAGTGGCATATCAAACATGCCCATCCCAGGAGCACGAAGGCGATGAATTGTCGTAAGAAAGTTCAAACCAGTTAGTATCGAAGAAAATCCCAGCAAG
>JAJRPT010000072.1 GCA_024280675.1 Bacteroidota bacterium | reverse complement strand
TCTGAAACGAAAATTACTGAAAACACAGGCTATTCCGTCGCCTCTACTGTTCAGAAAGCACTTTCGCCTTTTGTTGAGCAAACGATAAATATTCCAAATGTTTTGATTGGATTTTCTGTGCCACACATTTTCAATTCTTTTGCTAATTCCTCCAAGGGTCGTGACGATTCGTTCATATTCGACAGGAAAAGATCTCCACGAATATCCCCTGGTCTGGGCGGAAATTCATTGGGCTTAATACTGAAATCTGATGGAAATTTGAGTAATTTCGCACTTGGTTTCAGTTTCGATGCCATTTCCTATTCTAGTTATAATATTTATTTTAATGGAATATATTCGTTTGGAAACATTTTTGATGGCTCGGCAATCGGCTCAACTTATTATGGGCTTGCTGGTGCAAAATTCAACTTCGCACATTTTGAGTATGGAGTGCCAATAGTTGAGTTAGGCTTTGGAAATTCAAATCTTGGAGCTTTTGGATACGGTGGTCTTGGTGTGAAAATGTTCTTGCCTGATGGATTTCTTTTGGGTCTAGATTTAAACATTGACATAAAATTTGAGTCGAAGAAGCTAATCAAAATTGGCAAAGATATTAATGGTGGGACAATAGGTTTCAACATAATACTCTAAGGCCTCCGGCACTGCTTCACAACACACATAGTGCCATAATCACATACGGCGTTTTTCTAAACTATAATATAAGACGTATTTCTCAGATGTAAACTTTGATTTTAATCAACTGTTCATTATTTTCTGCTAATTAATTATTGCAGAAGGGATGAAATGTTATTTAAAATTGTTGTCACGGTTCTCTTTTTTTCTTTGTTATTCTCTGATTCTTATGCTGAGGATATTGGAATTATGGGCGAAAACAAGGGTGGAGTTCCTAATCCAGAAGATCCATCTCCGCAGGACTTTGACGTGATTTCCTATGATGTGTATTTGGATTTGAGTGAAGCGCCGAGTCCGGTAATGAGCGGGCTTTCGAGGGTTAGCTTAAGCTGGACGCAAGACAATCCAGATGCCTTATTTTATTTTCATTTGCAGGATTTGGCTGTTGATTCGCTTTTCTTTGATGGTCAAGCGGCTGATTTTGCTTTGCTTGGCAATCCAGAAGATGGCACCTCGGTCTTTGCAGTTGAAAGAGTTGGGGCTAGCACTTTTTCAGCTGTGGATATTTATTATTCAGGAACTATGACAGACGAAGTTGGAGCCGGTTCTTGGGGTGGTGTTCACTCTGAATCTCAATATTTATACGCTATGGGCGTTGGGTTTCTAAACAACTATGTTTCGACAACAAGGCATTGGCTAGCTTGTTACGACCACCCTTCGGACAAAGCTCTTTTTAGAATTAATGTGGTAATTCCAAAAGAATATGAATTTGTTTCCAATGGATTAGAGATTAGCAGAAATGAAACTGAGGCTTCCAAAACAATATCGTGGGAGCATAATTACCCAATGTCAAGCTATTTGGCAATGTTTGCAATTGGCCCATATCAAGAGATAAAACTTGAAGCATTTGCTGAGAAGAATTATGATATTTCAATTTATTCACCCGATCATTTAATCCAAAAGAGCAAGACTGCATTTGCTAAGCTTCCCGACATGCTCGCATTCTTCGATTCAATTTTTGTGCCTTTTCCATTTGAGCGAATGGGCTATGTTCTGACGAAAATTGGCGCAATGGAACACCAGACTATGGTGTCATTCCCTGCGTCATTGGTGGCTAATTCCCCCGCCTCGACTCGCACAGAATCGGTCATTGCCCACGAGACGGCACACCAGTGGTTTGGCAATATGGTGACCTGTTTGGATTTCCGTGATGCTTGGCTCAATGAGGGTTTTGCAGTGTTTTGCGACGCACTTTATACCGAACATAAATACGGGAAAGATGCCTATTACGAGTTCTTGAAAAGTAAGTCAAATATATATATTAAGACTAATTCCGTCTCAGATGGGGTGGAGCCTTTGTACAATTTCGACAGGGAAAAAGCATCGAATTACCCTCAAACAATTTATAACAAGGGCGGGCTTGTTCTGGCAATGTTGAGGGAAAAGTTGGGCGATGAGGTGTTTTTTAATTCAATTAAATCCTATTTAAATAAACATAAATATGGGAATGCGACTAGCTTGGATTTAGCGAATGCTTTCCTAAATAATATTGGTAATGAAAAGAAAGAAGAGCTAGTTACATTTTTTGATATGTGGGTGTTTGGCAAGGGTTGGCTGTGGTTAGATGTCGAGATATTTCCTAAAATTGGGGATAATGGAGAAACTGAAATTATTATAAATCAATCTCAAGACGAGTCATGGGGGTTTGAAAGCGATTTAAATTTAACTCTGGAATACAGGACAACAGGAAATGAATGGAAAGAAATTAATTTTAAATTAAATGAAGAAATAAAATTAACGATTGAAGATGAAATAAGCGAAAATAATAAATCTATTAGAATTGTTTTTGGTGAGAATTCGCTTGTCCTTGCTGAAATTAAAAATATAGTTAATTATTCTCCAGTAAAATATGATAATATTGAATTATTAATATACCCAAACCCTGCAAATAATAAATTAATAATTGCAACAGAGCAAGGTATAAGTGGCTCTGTGAGGGTTTATGATATAAATGGTCATGAAGTAATAAATCAGTATTTAAATTATAAAAAAGAAATAAATATCAGTTCTTTAAATAGCGGAACCTATATTTTAAATGCAAAGATAAATGGCACAATAATTAATGAAACTTTTCAAATAAAAAGATAAAATGAATTACGAAAAAATATTTAATAATTTTTTAATAATTAAAAATAGTATTGAGAAATTAGAGCAAGAGTTTGGACGAGAAAAAGGCAGTGTTAAATTAATTCCAGTCTCAAAAACTAAGCCTGTAGAAATGCTTTATGAAGTGTGCAAATTGGGCATGGATTTGTTGGGCGAAAGTTACGCACAAGAGTTGAAATCTAAATATTCTTATTTTAATGATCATGCTTATAATCAACCCCAGTGGCATTATGTGGGGCATCTTCAACGGAATAAAGCAAAATATATTGTGCCATTTGTTTCCGTGATTCATTCTGTGGATTCAATTTCCTTGGCAAAAGAAATCTCTAAACAAGTGGAGAAAAGTGGAAGAGATAAAATTAATATTTTATTGCAAATTAATACTTCAAATGAAGAATCTAAATTTGGTTTTAATCCAGATAAAATAGAGTATTTAATAAATGATTTTATTAAAATAAATAATATTAATTTATGTGGTTTTATGACAATTGCATCGGTGTATAATTCGGAAAAAGAGGATGAAAAGGAGTTTTTATTATTGAAAGAAATTCGTGATTTTATTAGCAATAAAGTGTCTATGAAAATGAGTGAATTGTCGATGGGTATGAGTGCAGATTATAAAACTGCAATCGCCTGTGGCTCAACAATGGTGCGGGTTGGGAGCGATATATTTGGAAAAAGAAATTATAAATAAACAAATAAATATTGCCAATATTAATTTAGATTCTTTGCTTGATTTAAGTGCTAAACTTACCGAAAGCAAGGATATTAATTATATATTAAAGACTTTGTCTCTGGCTATGATGGGGAAATTTCTTTTAAGTAAATATGCTATTTATTATTTTGATAAAGACGAGTTTAAACACATTAAATCTAATATTAATTTAAATATTATTAATTTAAATACTCTTGAATTATCATCCCAAAAAGCAATTATTACAGTAGAAAATAATTACATAAATAGTCTTGGAATTAATTACTCATTTCCAATTTATAATAAGAATAAAGTGATAGCACTAATTCTTTTTGGCAATAAATATAATAATTCTGACTTCACAGATTTAGAAATTAAATATATTGATGTTCTTTCCAAAATCGGCGAAATGGCTCTTAATAACGCAATAATACATACAGAATTAAAATCAGAAAAAAATATTATTGACCAAAAGAATCATATTTTAGAGACACTGTTAGAGTTAAGTAAAGATTTATCTGGATTAAATTCACAAGAAGAAATTATTCGTGTTTTGGGTTTAAATTTAATGGGGCAAATTGGCGTTTCTAAATTCTCATTATATTTGCTTGTCGATAATAATTATATTAATTTAATAAATAGATTTAATTTAAATATACCTGACGAATTAATTAATTCTTTATTTACTCTTAAAAAAATCACTAATACTAAGCAAACAAACAATAATACATATTTAATTCACAATAAAATTGAATTAATATTTCCCATGATAAGTGAAGGGAAAACCTCTGGTGTACTGCTTATAGGAGAAAAAATAAACAAGGAAGACTATTGCAAAGACGACATTAATTTTATATCATCAATTTCTTATTTATCAGTTAAATCACTTGACAATTCTCGTTTAATTACCGAATTAATTGAGAAAAAGAAATATGAAAAAGAATTAGATATTGCAAAAAATATTCAAATTAATTTATTACCAAAACAAGCTCCCATTATTAATGATTATCAGATTGATGGATTTTCTTATCCTTCAACTTCTGTTGGTGGAGATTATTATGATTTTATTAATATTGGTGACAATAAAATACTCTTTATTATTGCAGATGTTTCTGGCAAGGGAATGCCTGCAGCCCTTATTATGGCTAGCTTACAAGCGGCTTTACACATTATTTCCCAAGATAATTATTCTTTAATACAGCTGTTAAATAAAATTAATAAATTATTATTTGACAACACCAGTTCTGACAAATATGTTACAGCTTTTATTGCTATTTTAAATACAAAAGAAAATACTTTTGAATACATTAATGCAGGGCATAATCCTCCATTATATTTATCAAATAATAAAATTAAATTATTAGATAAAGGCGGATTAATCCTCGGATTAATTGATGAATATATTAATTACGAAAGCCGGAAAATACATTTAAAAAAGGATGCTATAATTCTAGCATACACCGATGGAGTTACCGAATCAGGAATAAATGATGACAATGAATACGGAATAAATAAGCTCGGCAAGTTCTTAGAGAAGCACTCGCAACTCCCGATAAATCAACTGCTTAATAAATTATACAATGAAATAAAGATCCATGGAAAAAATGAAGATTCCTATGACGATATAAGTGCTTTCGCTTTGAAACTAATCAATTAGTCAAGTTTTCAATTCTACCATCTGTGCTAACCCTATAGCATATTAAATCAATATTAAATACCTCGGGTTTAATAATTGATTTGCCACACAACATCCGGGCACATTCTTGAATCCCTTCGTTAATTGATGGGTGAGGGTGAATAAGTTCAGCAAGCTCAGAAATTGATATTTTCTTATCAATCATCAGAGCAATAATTGCAATGGTTGAAGAGGCGTGTTTGCCAAGAGCCCGCATCCCAATAATTTGCATTTCATCATCATCGGTGACTAAGATTTTAAAAAAGCCCTCGGTACGACGCATTGCAATGGCACGATTGACAAATTTAAACTGCATGGTCGCAACTTTGTAGGCTATTCCCATCGCGCGACATTTTGTTTCATTCAGTCCAACACCAGCAATGGCTGGATCAAGGAACATAATTGTAGAAATATTATCGTAGTTTATCATGCTCTTTGGCGTTGAGAATATTCGCTCCACCGCATAGCGACCCTCCAGCTCACCAACATTGACAAGTGCAATGTCGGCTGTGAAATCGCCCACGGCATAAATATTTGGAACAGATGTCTGAGTGTCAATGTCCTTGCAATATCCTCTTTCATTGAGTTCAATACCCAAGTTCTCTAGCCCAAGATTGACCGTGTTTGCAACCCGCCCAACTGATACCAAAGCTTTCTCAACAGTGTAAATTTCCTTTCGCCCGTCTTTGTATTCAATTTCATATTCCACCATTCCGTCAATTATTTCCATGCGTTTTAATGCCGAGCCATAGTGGATATTTACACCACTATTTCGCAAATTACTAGCCACAATATCTGCTAAATCTCTGTCTTCAAATGGTAGTATTTTGTCTTGTTTATCAATCATATTTACTTTGGTTCTGCCAAAACTAGAGAATATTGTGGCAAACTCAGATCCAATCACTCCCGCACCAACAATCACCATTGACTTTGGGAAATCTTCAAAGGTCATCAGTGAGTCCGATGTTACTATTGTTTTTTCGTCAATTGGAATATTTGGCAAATACCGGGGCGAAGAACCCACTGCCAAAATAATGTTGTCAGCCCAAATTATTTCCACCGTGCCGTCATCGCTTCTGAGCTCAATTTCATTCTTGGATTTGAGTTTTGCGTGTGCATTAAAATAATTTATATCGCCTTTGCGTTGGTAATAGTCGATTTGAGTTTTCAGTTGTGTGAATTTTTCGTGCATTGCATAATTCATTTCGCTCATCACGTCCGACCAAGTGATGCCAACATCATAGACATGATAGCCAAAGTCTTGAGAGCGAGCGGTGCGGTAATTCATTGACAATTCCCAGAGTGTCTTCGAGGACAATGCACCATTCCAAATCCCCGCTCCACCAACTTTTCCTCTTTCGACAAGCGCTATTTTCTTTCCAAAATCCAAAGCTCTCATGCAAGCCGCATAGCCACTCGGCCCAGAACCAATCACACATAAATCATACTTTTTCATCAATTTGCCAAATGTTTGTATTTGATTTGAGAATATAGGAATTTATTATTTAAAAAATATATTTAGAGCAAAAGTGAATGAAGTCTAATCCATATTAAGTGTTTCTTTGTCCCAGATTATATCTCCATTTGCAGAGTTTGAATTCTCATAACGAGCAACTGTGAACAAAAAATCACTCAGCCGGTTAAGAAAGACAAGAACAAACAGCCCTAAATCTTCTTTTTTAGACAACTCAACACCAAGCCGTTCGGCACGACGACAAACCGATCGCCCAAGATGAAGAAAACCTGCACACATAGTCCCGCCCGGCAGAATAAAACTACGTAAAGCTTTGAGCTTAGAAGTGTAGAAATCAATTCTGCCCTCGAGCCAATCAATATCTCCCAGACCAATTCTTGGAATTTTCATTTTAGAGGACGAGTCCATTGGAGTCGAAAGGTCTGAACCAAGATTGAAAAGTAAATTTTGCAAAATTATTAAATCTTCTTGCAATTCTTTTTGGGGATAGCTTGCAACGGCAAGACCAATTACTGAATTAAGCTCGTCGCTTGTGCCATATAGATTTACC
>JAJRPT010000071.1 GCA_024280675.1 Bacteroidota bacterium | reverse complement strand
TGAAGATACACACCAATATTGTAATTTATTAACGATTTTGTCCCCGTCTTCATTCTCGGAAATAAATGATACGATTTCTTTTTCGAGCTTTTCTAGCTTAGATTTGTCCAAATATTGAGTATAGTTCTCAGCCTTTTGCCAATCACCTGTGTATTTATTGACCGTTTGTTCAAATTGCAGAATTGAAAATGGCTTCAAATCATCGACTGAGAAAAAACCACGATATGCCAAATCATCGTACTTTTCAACTATATGATTAATTCTCTCATTCACATATTTGTCCGCATCGGCTGGACTTGATTGTTTGCTTTGCCATCCAGCAAAAAAAATCACACCCAGTAATATTACGCTGATACTATTCATCTGACTAACCCTTGATTGATTTACACAAATAAATACTACAAAAGACGTGCCAATAGTTTTTAGAGCATTTCGTGGTATTTTATTGCTTTAGTCCCGCCCTGTATTCGCTTACATATTTTTTGTAATTAGAGGCAGTTGAACTGACTCTGAGCAGTTCCTCATCGCTCAGATCACGAATTATCTTGGCAGGAACTCCAGCAACTAAAGTACCCTCTGGGACGTTCTGACCCTCACGTACCAGTGCTCCGGCTGCAACTAAAGCATTTCTTCCAATACGTGCATTGTCCAAAACAATGGCTCCAATCCCCACCAAACAAGAGTCCTCTAAAACTGCCCCATGCAAGGATACCGAATGAGCAATTGAGATATTTTCTCCAAGAATGAGTGGATATTTGTCATTTGTGACATGGAGCATTGACATGTCCTGGATGTTGCAGCCAGAGCCAATTTTGATGAAATGGACATCACCTCGGATGACGCTGTTATACCAAACCGAGCAGTCCTCACCAATTTCTACATTGCCAATTATACGCACCCCTTCACACAAGAACGCACTCGGATGAATCTTTGGGCTGAGATTTTTATATGTAATAATGCTTGCCGTATTTCCCGTTTCATGTTTCATAACTTTTGTCCGATAATGTTAATAGGTTGCTCTAAAATTAAATAATTTTAGTGAAAATGACAATTTCTATTTCAAATTTAGTAAATTGCCTTTTTGTAATCGTTTCGTTTTTTATAAAATACACTATCCCAAATAAAAAAAATATGGGTGATGAGAAAATATTAGATATTAACTTGCAAAGTGATGACCTTCAAGAGATGCCAGAACAAGAAACGCTGGAAGGAAGCAAGCCTAGTGCAGTATCTGAAAATCAAGAAGCGAAAGAAAACGAAGAAAAGTTTCCCATACTTATTGTTGATGATGACAGGTGGATACAGCGTATATTCAATCAATATCTTAGTGGCTGGGGTTTTGAACACGTAGAAGCATTCGACTCTTTCGAGGGTATGGATCAGGCAATTAGGCATAAACCGCTTATGATCTTCCTCGATATTATAATGCCTGAGGTAACCGGTGACATTACTTTGAAATTTCTGAGTACTGTCGAAATTACAAAAGATATTCCAGTTGTGATAATTTCTGGAAACCTAAACAAAGATGTACTAAAAAATACTTATCGTGATGGTGCCGCTGGATTTCTGTCCAAACCATTTACAAAAGAAGTCCTGCTTGCAAAAATTGTTAATGTTCTCGATGATGAAATAATAAAGAAAATGATACGTTCGGGCTTGATTGAACCAAAACTGGTCAAAGAAGCACTCGGGCAATAATATAAAATTTAATTAGGAAAAATATACTTATGATTAAAAGTATGACCGGCTTTGCAAAATGTGAAGCCTCCAAGAATGGCATTAATTTAAGTCTAGAAATTAAAAGCCTTAATAGTAAAAATCTAGATATTAACTGTAGAATACCACGTTCTATTTCTCACAATGAACTAGAAATACGTACGCTCATTCGGAAAAAACTCGACCGTGGTGCCGTACTGGTCAATGTCTATGTAGATTATGATGAAGGCGGCTCAGGTGTGGAAATTGACTGGGCTCAAGCGGAAAGGGTTCACGCCTCGCTTGGCGAAGTACGAAAGAAACTCAAAATTAAAGAAGCTGTGAAATTAGATCACATACTTGTCTTCTCCCAAAATATACTCAAAAAAGATAAACTAGAAGATTCCAAAATTGAATGGGAGCTAACCCTT
This sequence comes from Bacteroidota bacterium, assembly GCA_024280675.1. GTDB lineage: Bacteria > Bacteroidota > Ignavibacteria > Kapaibacteriales > UBA2268 > JAJRPT01. The sequence continues at coordinate 2,585 of JAJRPT010000071.1, read as the reverse complement.
GATTGTCTTAACTCTGCACTTGCTAGTCTTGATACAATGAGAAAACAAGAAGGGCAAAACCTATACCGAGATATTGCAAAAAGAATTAAAAATTTCCACGAGCATATCAAAGAAATTGAACGACTAGGATACCAAAGAATACCCCAAGCGCAAGAAAAATATAAAGAAAAGATTGCTCAAATGTTTGCAAATGATGAAATTGATGAATCGAGATTGCAAACCGAAATTGTACTAATGGCCGATAAACTTGACATATCTGAGGAATGTACTAGACTCGCATCTCACGTGCAACTGTTCACCCAAGATACAAAATCTAACTCCTCGAGTGGAAGAAAATTAAACTTTATACTACAAGAAATGCACAGGGAAATTAATACCATTGGCTCCAAGGCCAACAATACTCAAATCTCTCACATGATTGTGACTCTAAAAGAAGAAGTAGAAAGGCTCAGAGAACAAGTGCAGAATATTGAATAAGTCACAAGAATAAACGCACATCTACAAATAATAAAAAAAGCGATACTGTTTAGCCCTTTGAGTATCGCTTTTCTTTTTAAATTTTAAATATAATATTCGCTCTAGAAACTTGTGATTATGAAATATGTAGAGCCGATGTATCTTTTTCCCTTGGCCTGACGTTTGACTGGTGGGGGATTATCTGGGTCTGTTTTGCTCGAACTTGCCACTTCAATCCGGGTGGCATCTATACCATTTTTAATATAATAATCCTTGAGGGTCTTGGCACGCTCTTTTGTTAATATTGCATTTTCCTTTTGATTCTCATCAGAATCTGGATAACATTGGATTGTGATCTTAACTTTTTTATTGGTGGTTAAAGCATCTTTCATATTCTCTAAAAATAATTTCGAACCAAATCTTAGCTTTGATTTATTGAGTTCGAAGGGTGCAACTGAAAGAGGAATTTTAACTCCATTCTCTTTTGGCTTGATTAGAAAATCTTGGGAAAGTTCAATATAGCGATCAGTTTTAGGAACAGTGATTGTGTGGACTTCTTTCATAAATCCTTTCTTTTTCACCGTGATTTGGTAGCTCTCTCCTGGTCTTAGACCAGGGATAAAGTATGCACCATTTTGTGAGGCATTTGAACGTGCCACCCCAGCTCGCTCGCCCTTGGAATCCATTGCTATTAAAACACAAGACTCACCTTTTTTTGTGACTTCGTTGAACACATTGCCAGTCAGTGCGACTGTAGACTTCAGAAAACTGTCGTCTTTGTTGTGGGCACTAAGAAACGAAAGGCTGGTAAATAAAATTAAAAGAATAATCTTCATCTGATTGGAACTCCGTTTGATTTATTATTATTTTTTAAGAAGGAATCTCACCGTACCATCGGCACATCCGAGAATGATTACCGATTGATCAGAAATTAAATCAACCGACCAAATCTCTACTCCGGCGTCAAATTCATATAATAATTTGCCGGTGAGCGAATCCCATAGCTTTACCTTCTTGTCAAGAGATGCAGATACTATTGTGCGGTCGTCATTGTATGCAAATGAAACATCTTGTATAAGCTCGTCGTGTGCTTTTATGGTTCGGAGTAATTTGCCACTGGGCATACCCCAGACCTTGATTATTCCATCTTGGTCGGACGAGACTAGCTTCTTGGAATCAAACGAATAGAGGACGGTAAGAACTGGTGCACTGTGTCCAAGAAGAGTCATAAGTGGTTCTTTGCTTGTCAAATCAGTAGACCAGATTTTTATAGTTTTGTCGTCGGAGCATGAGGCAATAAACTTGCCGTCATAGGAATAGGCTACGTTGTTGGTGGGAAGGGTGTGATCCCTGAGTGTCTTAATCTCGGAACCAAAACGCCGGTCCCATAGCTTTACAGTCTTGTCAAAGGAGGTCGATGCAATGAATGTTGAGGAGTCATCTTGGGAGAAATACACTCCAATGACTTGGTCGGTGTGGCCTGTGAGTACTTGAAGTTCCTTGCCCGTTACCACATCCCAAACACGAACCGTGTGATCCGAAGATGCACTAGCCAACCACTTGTCGTTTCCAGAAAATGAAATATTGTTTACCTGACCAAGGTGACCAACAAGCGTGTGTATAAGTTTTTGTTCTGGAATATTCCATATTTTGATTGTTTCGTCCAAAGAACAGGTGGCTACCTTTGAGTCATCCTCGTTTACAAACACTCCCAATACTTCGTCTTGGTGCCTGCCTACAATTTTTATTTCATATTCTACGGCATCGGTCACATAGACTAACAAGAGTAATAATACTAGCAATAATTTTAAGGGGTTCATACAAGTTTCCTAAAATGCAAAGGTTAATATTTCCAAATCTACTAAAATTCTGTTCAAGTAAAAAAAATGTGACTAATTTCGTAATTGGATTACTATTGCACGTAAATCATTAATTATCTGATAAATAGCTGCTTTTTCTTTGGAAAGAGCAATACCAACCCCAGTGACTTTATCAGTGTTCAGGTAATCATTAGTTTTGTCCATTTTTTTATTGAAGTCAATACATTGCTTGGCTTCATTCAAGGACAAGTTGCGGTCTCGTATCAATGCCTTGATTTCCCTTATCATGAAAATGTCCTTTTGGGTATA
>JAJRPT010000070.1 GCA_024280675.1 Bacteroidota bacterium | reverse complement strand
CTTGTAATCACAAATCTGTAGACCTAAGATTTGAAACAATAAAATATGAATTTATTAACTCCTAGGCAATATATAATTAAATCTTACGTGTGGTGTTCTGTGTTTATTAAACATATTTTTTTTACCCATCATGATAACATTTAAAATTGAAAAAGACGGCAATGAGTTCCATGCTTGGATTCCTGAATTACCTGGCTGCCATACCCATGGAGTGACTGTCGCCGAAGCTATGGAAAATCTAAAAGATGCAATGAAATTATATTTAGAAGTGGAGTTAGAAAAAAATATATTAGAACAATCACTTCAGTTCTCAGAATGAAATCAAGAGAACTAATTAAAATTATAAAGAAAGAAGGGTTTTCTTTCAACAGGCAATCAGGTAGCCATGCCATTTACAAAAATGCAAGTGGGAAAATGCTTGTCATACCAATTCACTCAAGAGATATTCCCAAAGGTACGCTACACGCAATATTAAAAGATGCTGGGCTAAAGGCATAAAGTAATCACAAATCTGTAGACTCAAGGTTTGAAACGGTAAAAGTTTCAAGAGCCACTGGGTGACCGCCAGCGGGGGATTGGAATATTTGGGTATTCAATAAAGACCCAATTATTCTTCTCAAATATTTCAAATGTTGTGAGCTTTTTGAGTCCACGTTTAGGTTCGGCATTCGACCCATCATCAATATTGTAAGTCCAGCCATGAAGTGGACAAGTCACACTCAGACCTTTCAACACTCCATTGAAAATTTCAGCTGCGTTTTGGTGTGGGCAGTGGTTGGTGGTGCAATAGAGTTTATTTTCAATTCGGAAGATTGCCACTTGGTAGATATCATCGGAGCCGTCAAAGTGGACTTGCTTTCCAACCCTCTCAAAAACTTCCGATGATGGGCATATTTTTAAATATTTCTTCCCATCAATTATTTCTTCGTCAAATAGAATTGCCATAATTTCTTTTAAAATGTAATTGTTTCTTTTACCACAAAGCCACGTTTACCTGACTCAATTTTTGCGGCAATGGTGAAAACATCATGCTCAAAAAATAATACTGAATTTTTGCCTTCAGCACGAGTAAAGTGTTCTTGCTTTTCTGTAATCGTTTTGAGTGGCTCATTGTCATATCCCATGCCGTAAGCATAGGGCAGGTGAGCCGTCGTCGGAGCAAGATCACCCACATAAAGCAAGGATTCTCCCTCATCTTCAATTTCAACAAGCTGCATCCCTTTTGTGTGCCCATCTGTGGAAATCAATTTTATTCCCGAATACAAATCCCCAGTCCCATCCACAAGTTCGAGCAAACCTTCCCTCTCAAGTGGCAAATAATTATCGCTCGTATAAGAGGCTCTGTCTTTGACGGACGGCTTCATTGCCCAAGCAAATTGTTCTTTTTGGACATGGTACTTTGCATTGGGAAAGGTTGGAACAAGTTTGCCATTTTCAATTTTAGTGGCTCCGCCCACGTGATCAAAATGAAGATGGGTCAGCACCACATCGCTTATGTCACTTGCGGTAAATCCTTTTTCTCCAAGTGCCCATTCTACATCTATTTTCCCCTCTTCTATGTCATAAATATTGGCAAATTTCTCGTCATACTTTGTGCCAATTCCTGTATCAATCAACATTTTCTTCTCGTCCCACTCCACCACAAGCAAACGTGCGGTGAGTGGAATTCGGTTCCGCTCATCGCCCTTGTGGTAGGCTCTCTGCCAAAGTGATTTGGGAATTACTCCAAACATTGCCCCACCATCAAGGGCAAAACGCCCAGTCTCAATACTTGTGATTTTAAATTTTCCTATTTGCATTTTCTTTTCCAGACTCTTTTTGGACAACTATTTTAGCTAATTTGCACTTACAAAAATTCAATTTACAAGAGATAATCTAATTATCAGTTCAAAAATTTTAAACATGGCTTATCAAAAACATTTAGAAAAATATTTCGGTCACAGCTCATTCCAAGACGGGCAAGAGGCGGTTATAAAAACATTAATAGAGGAAAAAAAACATTGCTTGCTTCTTATGCCAACGGGCGGTGGAAAATCAATTTGCTACCAGTTGCCGTCTTTGATATCAGAGGGGCAAACCATTGTGATAAGCCCGCTCATAGCTCTTATGCAAGACCAAGTTAGTAAATTAAAAGCAAAGAATATTCCTGCAGATTTTATCAACTCGTCCATCTCAAAAGAAAAAAAAGAATCCAGACTGAGGGCATTTCTAGCGGGGAAAATAAAAATTCTCTACGTCAGTCCAGAAAGATTCCGGGTGCGTAGTTTTGTGAGCGAAATAAGCAAAGCAAATATTTCGCTACTAGCAATCGATGAAGCTCATTGTATTTCTTCTTGGGGACATGACTTTCGCCCAAACTACTCACGGACCGCTGAATTTCGTAAGATAATCGGAAATCCACTTACTATCGTTTTGACCGCAACGGCAACCCCAATCGTTCAAACAGATATAATCAAATCACTTGGACTAGAAGAAGATGAAATAAAGATATTTAACCACGGAATCGACCGTCCAAATCTCAGGCTTGAGGCACTTGACACTTATTCAGATGATGAAAAAACCGCTGCAATCTTGCAAGCTTTAGAGCATTACAGTGGTGCGGGGATTATTTATTTTTCACTTATTAAAACACTTGAGAATTTTTCAGAAATGCTTGAAAGAAATAAAATTCCGCATATAATTTATCACGGGAAACTTCCTCATCGCCAGCGTCGTCGAACTCAAAAAGATTTTACCGACAATGACACATTAATACTTGCAACCAACGCATTTGGGATGGGCATTGACAAGCATAATCTTCGCTTTATTATTCACGCAGAGTTGCCAAACTCTGTAGAGTCATACTACCAAGAAATTGGTCGGGCTGGCCGGGATGGCTTGGGTTCACTTTGTTTACTTCTGTATTGCCAAGAGGATATTTCAAAACAAATGCAGTTCATCGCTTGGTCAAACCCCGATGAGAAGTTCTACGCCAGACTCTATGCCATGCTTGAAGATAATATCGAAAAGGTAAACTCCGAGGGAAGTGATTATCTTCGGGAACAGCTAGTTTTTAAAAATAAAAATGATTTTCGGCTAGAAACCGCACTTGCTATGCTGGAGAGGTATGGAGCCACCCAAGGGTCACTTCAAAAAAGTAACCTCAGTCTCACAGGAGATTTCCCCGAGAAACTTTTCGATAAAGATCATCTTGCCAAGAAGCTTCTTTCTGACCAAAAGAGACTGCTCGATATGGTAAACTATTATAAAGAAGAAAAATGCAGACATGCCTTCATAGCAAATTATTTTGGATTTGAGAATTACAAAAATAAAGATTGTGGTAATTGTGATTTGGATTCATAATCGCCCAAAGGCTTGAAGGATTATGAATGCGAATCAGCAAAAATTATTTATTCTTTTCTCCAAAAACAACAGGCATTGCCTCCAAAATATTCTTCACAGGAATAATCTCTAGGCTATCGAGAATGGTTTTATTTACTTCCTCTAAATCTCTTTTATTCTCAAATGGGATTAGTACAGTTTTCATACCTTCTTTTTTGGCGGCAAGAAGTTTTTCGCTCAGCCCGCCAATTGGCGTGACATTTCCTCTGAGATTAACCTCACCAGTCATGGCCACATCGCCCCGTAGAGGGATTTCTCTGGCAGCCGAAATGAGTGCAAGAGTCATTGTAATTCCAGCCGATGGTCCATCCTTTGGAATAGCACCTTCTGGTACGTGGATATGGATTTCACGTTTTTTGTTAAATGCTTGAGGAACACCAAGGGATTTTAGATTAGAACGCACATAAGATAGTGCAGTTTGGGCAGATTCTTTCATCACATCGCCCAGCTTTCCTGTGAGTGTTAGCTTCTCAATCCCGGTCATAATTGTCACTTCAATCGGCATAGTGTCCCCACCAACCGAAGTCCATGCAAGCCCACGAGCTACACCAATTTTGTCTTGAGTATCCTCTGGTTTGTTTCTGTATTTTGGAGTTTTGAGATAATACTCGATTTTCTTCTCTGTAATCACAAATTTCTTGTCCAACATATTTTTTTTAAAATTCGGGTTTTTATAAAGAGCTTTCTTTCTGTATGATTTAGATTTGCGACTTGAGTCATAATCTGAGACTATCTCCTTTGCCATCTTCCTCAATACCGAAGCAATCGAACGCTCAAGATTGCGAACCCCAGCCTCACGAGTGTATTCTTCAATTAATTTAAGCAATGCCTCGTCTTTGAATTCAATATTGAGTTCATCCAGACCATACTCTTTTAATAGCTTTGGCAATATATGACCTTTTGCAATTTCTAATTTATCTGGGTCAAGGTATGAGGACAAATCAATAACTTCCATTCTGTCCAGGAGTGGAACAGGTATGTCATATTTGACATTTGCGGTGGTAACAAACATGACATTGGAAAGATCGTATTCGGTTTCCAAATAATGGTCTGAGAAGTTTATGTTTTGTTCAGGGTCGAGTACCTCAAGTAGTGCCGATGAAGGGTCGCCTCTGAAATCCATACTCATCTTGTCAATTTCATCTAGTAATATAACAGGGTTTTTAGTCCCAGCTTTTTTCATAGCTTGAATGATTTTCCCTGGCATCGCACCAATATAAGTCCTTCTATGGCCTCTGATTTCTGCTTCATCACGAACTCCACCCAGAGAAATCCTAATAAACTTTCGGCCGGTGGCACGGGCGATTGACTTTGCAAGAGAAGTTTTCCCAACACCGGGAGGACCTGCAAAGCAAATTATTTGTCGTTTTAGTTTTCCAGCTAAATTCAGTACAGAAATAAATTCTAAGATTCGTTCTTTGGGTTTTTCTAGTGCATAATGATCCTCGTCAAGAATTTTTTTTGCGTGATAGGTCAAGAGATTGTCTTGGCTTGCTTTGTTCCAAGGAAGTGAGACCAATACTTCTAAATAGGTACGATTGACAGAATATTCTGGACTCATTGTTGGTGTTTTCTTCAGCCGCGCAAATTCCTCTTCTACTTTTTCTTTTGCCAAAGGAGGGAGCTTTGCCTCGTTGATAGATTTTCTCAAAGACAATAGCTCAGGACTAAGCTCGGATTCGTCCCCAAGCTCGGTTTGTAGAACACGGATTTGCTCTTGTATATAGAATTTCTTCTGGGTTTTCTGAATAGAATGTGCTACTTTAACATCGATTTCATCCTCAATTTTGAGCAGCTCCAACTCTTCTGAAATTAAAGAAGAAAGTGCAAAATATTGTTGCTTGAGTGATCTTTTGGAAAGTATGACCTGCTTTTTTTCTGGCTTCGAGCCAACATTGGCGGCCGCATAGTAGAGCTTTTTCACAGGGTCGTCAATGTTATCGAACGCACCAATAATGTCCGGGGGAAGCTCTGGATTTTCTTGGATATATTCCTTGAACAAAAAGCCATTGTGCCTGATTAATGCTTCGGTTTCTTTGTCTTCTGGATTGAATTTAATGGGGACTTGGCTAATTTCGGCTTCGAGGAAATTTTTGTTAGCAAGTGTCTTTTTTATCTTTGCCTGAAAGATTCCTTCCACTAGCACTTTTAGTAAATTGTTGGGAAGGCGAAGCACTTGAATAATCTTTGCTATTGTCCCATATTTATAAATATCATTGAAGCCTGGTTCTTCTGTCGAGGAGGCTTTTTGGCTCACCACAAATATAAATTTATCACGCTCGACGGCTTCTGAAACCGCTTTGAGTGATGAAGTTCTTCCTATTAGCACTGGAAAAATCATGTTTGGATAAATCACAATATCTCTTAGAGGCAAGACCGTAAGTTTGCTTGGAACATCTATTTTCTTATTGTCTGCATTTTCGATTGAGTCAATCAATTTTTCATTTTCTGCCATTTCGTGTGTTGTTTATTTTATATAAAAAGTATACTTTTGTAGGTGGCTAATACGCAATAATCAAGCCACACAAAATTAAGAACAAAGAATAGTCAAATTGTCCGAAACTAAGCGAAATAATGACAACAGTGATGATGCCCATAGCCACAATCATCAATATTCTCATCACCATCATCATCTGGGCGATGTCGACGATGGTCAAAGTAATTTCAAATGGGCATTCTATCTCAATATTGCATTCACGATAATTGAGTTTATTGGTGGAATTATGACCAATTCCATCGCAATCCTTTCCGATGCAATTCACGACCTTGGCGATACGATTGCCATTGGTTCCTCTCTTGCACTTGAGAAATATTCCTACAAAGAACGAGACAAAAAGTTCTCCTATGGCTACCGACGTTTCTCCCCACTTGCCGCATTAATAAACACTGTAATTTTAGTAATTGGTTCAATTATAATTATTTACGAGTCGGTCCCCCGGCTTTTTAATCCGCAAGAAGTGGACGCTCAAGGAATGCTTTACCTAGCAATTCTTGGCGTTGCTTTTAATGGATACGCTGTCTTTCGGATGAAAAAATCAAGTGGAGCTAATCAAAGAGTGGTCATGCTCCACCTTCTCGAAGATGTGCTTGGTTGGACGGCAGTCCTCATCGGTTCAATAGTCATAAAATTCACGGGCTGGTATGTTGTCGATCCTATACTTTCTCTTTCTGTAGCTTTTTATATACTTTTTGGTGCATTCAAGAATTTCTATCAAGTCTCTGGTATATTCTTGCAAAAAACTCCAATTGGCTTCTCAGAGGAAGATTTGACCGAGAGCCTGTTGAAAATATCGGGCATAAACCAAGTCCATGACCTTCACATTTGGACTCTTGACGGCGAATATAATATTGTAACTGTTCATATTGTTGTTTGCGACAATACTAGCCTTGATGAGATTGTGGAAATCAAGTCACAAGCACGTGAACTTATTAGCCATGCTGGTCATAAACATTATACAATCGAAATTGAATTCGACTGTGAAAATTGTGACTTCGAAGACTGCTAGACTGCTATCACATTGTGAATTCTTTGTGCCGAAGAATAATCTTTTTTTTAGACTAAAGATCCCTTAATCAAGTCATCAACAACAGATGGGTCGGAAAGGGTTGATACGTCGCCGATGTTTTCCAGCTCGCCCTCGACAATTTTACGCAAGATACGTCGCATGATTTTGCCGCTCCGAGTCTTGGGTAAGCCGTGGGTGAATTGGATTAAATCTGGCACTGCAAATGCACCTATCTCTTTTCGCACCAGTAAGATAAGCTCTTCAGTTAATTCTCCAAATTCTTCCACTCCGTCGTTTAATATCACAAAAGCATAAATCCCCTGTCCCTTAATATCATGTGGCATTCCAACCACTGCCGCCTCGGCAATATCAGAATGCAAGACAAGTGCCGATTCAACCTCGGCCGTTCCCATCCTATGGCCCGAAACATTTATCACATCATCGACACGGCCAGTTATCCAGTAATATCCGTCCCCGTCACGACGGCAACCATCCCCGGTGAAATAATATCCCTCGTATTGAGTGAAATACGTGGTATGGAAGCGGTCTGGGTCGCCATAAATTGCTCGCATTTGCCCAGGCCATGGCGTGTCAAAGGCAAGCACTCCCTCACATTCTCCTTTGAGTTCTTCGCCAGTTTCAGAGTCCAGAATAATTGGCTTTATTCCAAAAAATGGAAGAGTTGCTGAACCTGGCTTTTGAGCAATTGCTCCAATTAATGGGCTAATCAAAATTCCACCCGTTTCGGTCTGCCACCAGGTATCGACTATTGGCACACGCTTCTTCCCAATGTTTTCGTGATACCACATCCACGCTTGAGGATTTATCGGCTCGCCAACTGTCCCCAGAACTTTTAGACTTGATAAATCATGGTCTTTGACATAATCCAAACCATGGGATGCTAAGGCTCTGATTGCCGTTGGTGCTGTGTAGAAACTATTCACTTTCCATTTATCTATAAGATCCCAAAAACGTGAGGGTGTGGGATAAGTAGGGATTCCCTCGAACATGAGGCTTGTAGCTCCATTTGTGAGAGGTCCATAAATAATGTAGGAATGACCAGTCACCCAGCCAATGTCTGCTGTACACCAATGGATATCGCCGTCTTGATAATCGAATACATATTTGTGCGTGATTGCGACAAATAAATTATAACCGCCTGTTGTGTGGAGAACACCCTTTGGCTTGCCAGTCGAGCCAGATGTGTAGAGAATAAATAATGGATCTTCGGAATCCATCCACTCGATTGGGCAATCAGGACTTGCTTTTTTCATCTCATCATCAAGCCAAATATCACGCTCTTCATTCCAATTAATTTGCTCACCAGTTCTTTTTAAAACAATTACTTTCCGTACAAAATCAAGAGTTTTAATCCCTTCATCAACAATTGATTTGAGCGGAATAACTTTGTTGCCACGCAACAGGAAATCTGATGTGACAATAATCTCAGAGTGAGAATCGTGCATTCTCGTGCGTATTGCCTCCGATGAAAATCCACCAAAAATCACTGAATGAATCGCACCAATCCGAGTGCAAGCCAGAAGCATAATTGCCAGCTCAGCTACCATCGGCATATACAAAGTGACTACATCGCCTTTTTTGACACCTTGTGCCTTTAACACATTGGCGGCTTTACAAACTTCAGTATGCAGTTCTTTGTAGGTAATTTGCCTATCTTCTCCTGGTTTATTACCCTCCCAGATTATTGCCGTTTGGTCGGCTCTATCTTCTACATGCCTATCCACTGCGTTATAACAAACATTTGTCTTTCCGCCCAAGAACCATTTTATTTCAGCTTTGTTATAATCATATTCTTGTACGGTATCAAAATCACGCTCCCAATGGAGGAACTCTCTGGCTTGCTCTGCCCAAAACTCATCTGGACTGTTAATACTTCGTGAGTAAATTTCCTCGTACTCAGCACGGGATTTGATGTGAGCATTTTTTGCAATTTTATCTGGTGTGTCGAAGATGAAGTTGTGCAAGTAAATTTCCTGTTTTTCATTAACTAATTTGTGAATTTATGAAAAATAATTTATTTTCTAGCTCTGCGGTCTGCCAATTATAAAAAATATTAATTTGTTGCAATAAAATAAGTTCAAATCTTTTGAATCCTCCCATTGACATAAAACGACTACAAGTTAAAGGCATTCTATTAATAATTGTTTTATTACTCTCTTGCTCCAGCGAACCAGAAAAGAGAGCTTTGTTGGATGAGAAACTAAAAGAAAATCCTGATCAAACTGCGTACGGGTTTGCCACAAGTTTTATTGATTCAAACCGTGTCAAAGCAAGACTCACGGCCAGAAGAGCTAGGATTTATTCTGATAGAAAAGAAACACTAATTGACACAAATGTACGTGTTGATTTCTTCTCTAAATTCAATAGTGACAGGGTCTCATATTTAACATGTGACAGTGCGATGATTGATGACTCCACAAAAATAATGTACGCATACGGAGAAGTTTTCGTATATTCGGACAGTAGTAAAACTACGCTGAGGGCATCTGTTTTGGAGTGGAATGATTCTACAGGAAAACTCTATTCACCAGATTTCGTCACGATTGAAAATGAAATAGAGATAATCGAGGGTTATGGCTTTGAATCCGATAGAAATCTAGACAATTACAAAATATACAAAGTCAATGGAGTTAAAAAGAAATGAAAAACTTTACAATAGTTGCAAATTGGAAGATGAACCTACTGCCGCTCGAAGCTTGTGAACTGGTGCAGAATATTAATATGCAGTATGGAGACTTGCCTCATAATATTAGAGTGCTGATTGCACCACCCTCGCTTTATTTACAATCACTTGCAGAGAAAAATCGTGGAACCATCAAATTTGTCGCACAAAATTGTCACGAAAAGGAAGAAGGTGCTTTCACAGGAGAAATCTCTGCTCAAATGATAGCCGCCTCCTTTTGCGAATATGTCATCTTAGGACATTCAGAAAGAAGATTATATTTTAAAGAAAATAATAAATTAGTCAATGCCAAAGCCAGAGTCGCACTCGACGCAGGGCTGACACCAATCATTTGTATAGGTGAATCGATGGCAGAAAGGGAAAAAGGAAAAACTAATTCAGTTCTTAAATCCCAACTAAAAGCCTGCCTTGATTCTCTTCATTCCGAATCTGATATAATTATCGCCTACGAACCCGTCTGGGCAATAGGCACTGGCTTTACTCCAACTCCTGGTCAAATACTTGATACGCATATTTTCATAAAAGAAGAACTTATGAAAATACAAAAAAGAGACTTGCCAGTTATTTACGGAGGATCGCTAAATGACAAAAATGCTAAAGCTATTCTCTCCTGTATTAATGTCGATGGAGGGCTTATCGGTGGTGCCTCTCTTAGTTTTGAAACATTTTCCTCAATCATAGACACATCAAGAGAAATTTCTGGCAATTAATGAAGCTAAATATTCCGAACATAATCACACTTTCAAGAATAATTGTAACGCCAATTTTCTTCTTTATGTTCTTGAGTGACAATGGGATGGTTTCCGCATTGTCATGTGTTCTATTCCTGGTTGCTGCTCTTTCTGATTATTTTGATGGCTGGTATGCCAGAAAATATAATCAAACCAGTTCTTGGGGTGAATTTATCGACCCGCTTGCCGATAAAATTTTAATAGGTTCAGCCTTTGTAGCAATGGCAAGCCTAGATATTATTCCTTGGTATATGGTGTGGCTTATTATTGCAAGAGACATTATTACTACTCTGCTAAGGCAAATTGCAATAAAAAAACAATTAATTATGAAAACCTCTCAAAGTGCAAAATATAAGACTGCCGCTCAGTTTGTCTTTATAGCTTGTATTCATTTATTAATATTTGCAAGAGGAACTGGGTTTTTCGATATTCCAAGTAATGCCTTAAATGAACTGATATATTCTGTATTTACACAGTGGGCAATGCTAGCCGTCACATTATTTACCGTCTACACTCTGGTAGAATATGTTTTCAAGAATAAATCAATATTTAAATAAAATTTACAAATAGAAACTATCAAACTTGAAACAATTTTTCTCAGATAAACTTTCGATGAATATTGTGACGATGCTTGGTGTTGGAAATCTTCCAAAAGCACCCGGTACTTGGGGAACGCTCGCCGCAATGCCACTTGCCTTGTTGCCATCAGAATATAGATTTGAAACAATACTGGCTTTTATTGTAATATTTTCAATTATCAGCATCCCTATAATCAATAAAATTGAAAGAACCCACAACTCTGATCCATCCTTTGTTGTCATTGATGAAGCCATTGGGATATGGATTATAATGCTTCTGCCCTATTTCCATTCTAGCATTTTCGTCATGGTCGAAGGGTTTATTCTTTTTAGATTATTAGATATTTTTAAGCCCTTTCCCATATCCTATCTCAATGATAAAAAAGGTGGGCTTTTTGTGATTGCCGATGATGTCGCCGCCGCCCTTTTGAGTTTGCTGATTTTGTATCTTCAGAGTATCTTTTTTTTGTGATTCTTTTATTTTCCTAAATTGTTAATAAATATTTTCTAAAATGACTAGCTATTATAACTTTTGTCAGATTTTTATCAAAAAAAAACAAAAAAGAATTTGTATAATATTTAAATAATTTTAAATTGCAGTATAATAATGTTTTTTATAAAATAAATGGAGTTAATCTATGAACAAAGCACAATTAATTGATGCTGTGGCCTCTTCGGCTGGTTCGTCAAAGGCTGATGCTGAGCGTTTTACCAAGTCTGTTTTTGATTCAATCACTGGGGCATTAGAAAATGGGGATAGTGTGACGCTGGTTGGATTTGGTACTTTTTCTGTAAACCAAAGAGAGGCAAGGGTTGGCAAAAATCCACGGACGGGCGATTCAATAAATATTGCAGCAAAGAAAGTTGCAAAATTCAAAGCTGGGAAATCCTTGTCAGAAGCTGTAAACAACTAAAGGAAAACAATTTGTTTATAGGGTTTTGTATTGCAAAAGAAATCTAAACATTTACTACAAAAATTCCCCCTACTTTTGGAGGGAATTTTTTTTGGAGAAAATCAAAAGAAAAATATAAAAAGAAAACTATTTCATTGATTTTTTGGGAATAGGCCGTGCCTCTGGCATTAAGAATTTGTTGTCATCAATCTTTGTGTTGAGTTCAATCTTGGTGAACTCAAGCAAAGAAACTTTATGAGCAGACATGCTTGTTTCAATAAAATTAGGAAAGATAATTCCAGAGTAATTTTTATGCCCAGATAGTTTTATCTCTGCCATCGCTACAATATTTTCATTGGGATTTTGCTTAATATCAAACATTGAAATTTTATGAACAAGACCACTGGTAACACTGACTAAGATCTCAACATTAATTTGCATATCATCTTTGACCAGCTTCACTTTGTTATAGAACTTGTCGTCAATTTTTACCTTCTCAACAAAAATAACTCTGGTTGAATCTTTTTTGTAATCATAGAAAACCCCACGCACAAGACCAAGTACCTGCTGGAATTGAGCAGATGCCCCCATTCGAGTCATATCGTCCATTGGGCTGGGTTCTACCACATCTAAAAATGGAGCAACAAACCATCCCTTCTCACCGTCCCAAGCAAATATCCCCAGCTCACCATTCAGAGTCTGCTCAACATAGAAAGCGTCATTGCTTTGGTCAAAATACATTATCCCATTGTCTTTTTTGTTTGCCCTAATGTCGGTTGAGATTATTGTAAATTTCCACTGCTTCACCGCAGCAATCTTAGCCTTGCCACCTCTGATTTTAATATTTTTCTGGGCAATCTTCTCGCCAATATCAGATGCAAAAAGTGTAGAACTCAACAAAAGGAAAATAAATATCGTCAGAATAATTTTCATGCTAATAAGCCTTGTGGTAATTTATTTCTTAGTAATGCTCGAAATCTTTTTCTCAAATTCTCTTGCCTCACGTCCTGAGAGTCCAAAAGATTTGTAGTCCAACTCCGATGTGCTTTTCCCAGATAACAACTGAGCAAGTGCCATCTTTTCTGTTTTGGAAAAATACATTGCCTCAAGGGCATAATCTGAGAATGCCTCCCAAGCATGAGGTGTGATTTTCGATACAATGTCTGCCATCACGTTTCCATATTGGCGAATCTCGTACTGGGCGTGATGGTCAATTCTGAGACGAAGGAAATGGAATAAATTATGAAGGTCAATCTTCCAATACCATTCGGTATAGTTGGAAAGAGGCAGATTAATCCGTGCTAGCTCACGAGCAAACCCCTGCCCGAGCAAGTCTTCATACTCGGCAAATAAATTCTCTTGGGCCTTCTGCATTATATTTCTAATTTCATTGGCTTTCTCTGGAGCGAAGGTTTCCTCGCCCCTCCCCTGTTTATTCATGGTTGATTGTGGGCGTATTTGCTCAAGATCTGGCAAATAACAATCGGGTGGCATCTCAGAGTATCGCCCAGAATAT
>JAJRPT010000069.1 GCA_024280675.1 Bacteroidota bacterium | reverse complement strand
TGTCGAGAAATAGAGTTAGAGATTGGGATGAACCGTCTTACACAATTCAAGCTGGTGGTCGCCATGCTCCCTTGCATCCACAAGCTCCTAAAATGAAATTCATCAGCCTAAATGTCAGAGAATTTGTAAAAGGTAAAGAAGAGCTTTACAGAAGATTGACCGTGCGAGAATGTGCACGCATTCAAACATTTCCAGATGATTTTATATTTCATTATGAATATATCTCAGATGGCT
Source organism: Bacteroidota bacterium (assembly GCA_024280675.1). GTDB lineage: Bacteria > Bacteroidota > Ignavibacteria > Kapaibacteriales > UBA2268 > JAJRPT01. The sequence continues at coordinate 11,115 of JAJRPT010000069.1, read as the reverse complement.
ACAAAATGGTCGGAAATGCTGTCCCTGTAAAACTTGCAGAGATTTTAGCACTTGAAATAAAAAAATTATTAAGCAAAGCTGAAACAGAAGAAAATACAAGTAAACAAATAATTGAACACGTAATTTAAATAAACCAAAAGAAATATGATAAAATTCGGAACAGACGGCTGGAGAGCATTAATTGCTCGTGATTTCACATTCGAAAATTTGGCGTTCGCAGCACTTGGTTCTGCACGCTACCTACTCAAAAACAAATCTGACAAACCGAGTGTGGTTATTGGCTATGACACTCGTTTTCTATCCCGTGAATTTGCCGAAGAAGTCGCCCGAGTGATGGCGTGGCAAGGAATTTCGGTTCACCTTTGCAACGATATTTCGTCCACCCCGCAAGTGTCTTTCAACACAAAGCAAAAATCAGCATCTCTTGGAGTAGTAATTACCGCTTCGCATAATCCAGCCGAATATTCTGGATATAAAGTGAAAGGAACATTTGGTGGCCCCTCCATTCCAGCAGAAATTGAAGCCATTGAAACTGAGACAAACAAGGTTGAAGCCCATCCACCAAAAATGAATTACAAAGATTTAGATTTTTATGTGGGAAAAGGTTTGATAAAACTCTTCGACGCAAAAGAACCATACTTGCGTTATATCAAGAAGAAAATAAATATCACAGCAATTAAAGAATCGGGAATTAAAATCCTATACGATCCAATGTACGGGGCTGGGATTCATACACTAAAAGATCTTTTGCCCGATGCCGATGAAATTCATGATTATCATAATCCAGGCTTTGGTGAGATAGACCACCCTGAACCAATCGATTTATGCTTGTCTGAATTGATGGAAAAAGTAGAGGAGTCATACGATATTGGCTTTGCCACCGATGGCGATGCAGACCGGCTTGGTGCCGTCGATGAAGATGGCAAATTTGTAGATTCACACAAAATATTTATAATTTTTCTGAAATACCTTTATGAAGTGAAAAAGAAAAAAGGCAAAGTTGTCAAAACCGTATCACTTACTTCGATGGTAGATATGTATTGTACAGATAAAGGAATCGAACTTGAGCAAACTGCGGTTGGTTTCAAATACATTGCCCAGAAAATGATTGAAGATAAAGTGTTAATCGGAGGTGAAGAGTCGGGAGGGCTTAGCACTTGTTTGCATATTCCTGAGCGGGATGGGATTTTCAATATTCTTTTATTACTCGAAATAATGGTCATTCGTGGCAAGTCGTTGAAAGAACTTTGTTTGGAATTAGATGATGAGTTTGGTCCTCACCGGTATAGACGGGTTGATAAGAAAGTGACTGAGAAAATGAAAAATGATGTTCTTGCTGCTTGTAAAAGAAAACCAAGAAATATTGGTCGCTTCGAGCTTGAAAAAATGGATTTGACCGATGGGTATAAATTCTTTATCAAGGGTGGCAGCAAAGGCGGTTGGCTTTTAATTCGTGCATCTGGCACTGAGCCACTTCTTCGCTTTTACGCAGAGGCAGACTCAATGAGTATTGTAAACGAACTTATCGAAGAGGGAATGAAACTAAAATAGGTCACATTGTGGCTTTGTAATTAGTGTGATTTGAAATATATTTGTTAAATTCAGTTTATGAAGATAGAATTCTTAGAAGATTTATATTTCCAAGGCTTGAAAGAGAAGGCAGATATTCAAAAAGGATTGGGTCTGCCAATTGCTTTAGTTACAGGTGCGGGTTCTGTTTTGTTCTATTTCGTAAATCAATTAAAACATGAATCGAGTTTATTATTTATTATACTATTCTATATTTTAATAGCCATTTGTTCAATAATTTTACTTAGTGCGATTCGAAACCTATCTAAAGTTTTTGCTCATAGTTCAAAAAATAATAAAGATAAATATGATGTTAAGGCTTTTCCTTTACTCAAAGACATGAAGAAATGGGAAGATGGTATTAATGACGACAGTCAATATACTAAAGCTGATGCTGATGCGTTAATAGAGGAAGGGTATGTAATATTCTAATTGAAGTAATAGATCAGACAAGTTTAATCAATGAGAAAAATAGGTCTTATCTTTACGACGCAAAAATTATGATACTTTATAGCATAGTTACAATATTGCTAACAACTGTAGTTTTTATTATTAATCAAATAGTTTAGAGAAAGTTATGCCACAACACCCTAACAATAGTAATTCTTCTGGAAGACATGTTTCATCTCAAAGGACTCAACCTCCTCAAAGAGATACAACGCCAGAACAAACACACCCTCATCCACCTGTCAGACATATTAAAGAAAGCACCCTACCAGTAGGGAATAAGTCATAGTGCAAAAAGTAAGTGACAACATCACCCAATTCCAAGAAAAAATAATGATGACGGTGAACTCTTCAATCGCTGTGAAGAAGAGTTTGCTCGAAGCGTCAATGGATGATATTTTGAGAATCGGGATTTCACTTGGTGAAGCAGTGAAAAATGGCGGAAAGATAATGTTCTGTGGCAATGGAGGATCGGCAGCCGATGCTCAACATCTTGCCGCCGAACTTGTAGTTCGCCTTCGCCCAAATGTAAATCGCAAAGCCATTGCCGGGATTGCACTCACGGTCGACCCTTCAATAATCACGGCGGGCGGAAATGATTATGGCTTTGATTCGATATTTGCACGTGGAGTCGAGGCTTACGGGAAGAAAGGCGACGTGCTAATCGGCATTTCAACATCTGGCAACTCAGAAAATGTTATTAATGCGATAAATCAAGCAAAAGAAATGGGCATAACAGCAATCGGTCTTCTTGGCAATGGTGGTGGCAAGATTGCAGACGCTTGTGATGACGGACTTGTCGTCCCGTCCGACAACACAGCCCGCATTCAAGAATCTCATATTATGGTCGGCCACATTTGGTGCGAGATGATTGAGGAGATTGTCTTTCCTGAACTTTTTTTGAAGATAGGTGAATAGTAATTAAAAAATTCCAATGTCACAATGTGACCACAGTCGTGGCTGTGGCATAAATTGCCTTGTAGCGTTTAAACGCAAAAGGCACTATTCTCTTTTATAAAAAAAAATAATGCCTTTTGTACTTATTTTAAATCAAATCAATAATTCATCTTAAGCTCGTATGCGACAAACGAACCAGAAGTAATTCTATAAGTGTTTCCATTATCTGTATGGTATTTTATGTTACCTCTTCCAATGTAAAGGGTGAAAAGAGAACCAGCGGGTAATTGTTGCAACACGCTTGTTGGAAGAGTGTATGAGCCATTGTCTGGGAAAGAGTAGTTCAAATCGATGGCAATGACTGGCAGAGTTGAGTCTCTATCATTAGAGGCGATCTCCAAATAATTTAGCCATAAATAAACTTTGTTTGGATTATTTGCATCAGAATTCCAAGTAAGTGTTAAGTCTTTAGTTCCGTCTACTGTCCTATCGGGGGCAAAAGTAGTCGCAAGCTCTAATTCCTCAGGGCAATACATACTCGTTGTGAAGGCTGTAAAGCTGTTTGAGGCATTGCCTGTTATAGCAAAAGTTGCATTTGCTCCGTAGGTCGGCTTGTTGGAGGTTAATGATTTGAAATTATGTCCATAAGTGTCGCCGTGTAGAGCAGATGGGACGTGAACGAACCCTATAGCATCTGCTATCGTTACTGTCCCCACATCAATTTTACCTGTTGTATTATAAAAAGAAGCACCTAGTGAATAGCGAGCATCTACTACTCCTGTACGTCGCCTAGAGGCAAGGCTAATAAACTTGCCGTCATAATCACCGCCACCACCTCCAGAGAACATGAGTTGTAAAAAGCCAATTTCATCAGATGAATTATCTCTTTGTAAATCAGGCTCTTGACATGAAAACATCAGAAGAGCTGAAATTAGTATTAGTATTTGTTTATTTAACATGATTTTTTCCTATTATTTATTTTTAAATATATTCTTCAGGCTCTGAGCATTGACAATCATCACAATAGTCCCAAACCAAGTCTACTTCTACTTCAGTAACGCCACCATCGAGGTTTCTTGTGTTTCCTGTGAAGAGAGGTTTGCCCCTTCCTTCCCAATTGTTCTGTGGATTTTGCTGACTGCAATCTGGACAACATGGCACACATTTAAGGATTACTCTTACCGAGACAAAAAATTTCCCGTCACTTGGGACCTGGAATGTTGGCTGCGGCTCAAAAATACCTAAATCTGCATCTCTTAAAACTCTTCGCTTCCCCCACTTTGTGGGTTTTGCCTCTGTTGTTCCTCCAGATTGATCAGTTTCAACATAAAATACAGTTATTTCCATCTTTTCTATATATTGAGGACCAAGGTTAAAATAAAAGCCACAACCAGCATTGCCAGTAAAGCTATAGAAAAGTGTGGCCTCATTTGTTGTGTTTGGGTCAGCACCTCCTCCTTCATTGTCAGTAGGTCCCGTTGTATCTGTTGGCTTATCGCTAGGGGCACACGAAAACATTAGCAAAGAGCATACAATCACGGTTAAATACCTGATTAAGTTTTTACCCATACAATCTCCTATAAATTTACATCACCACATAGGAATTGTTTTTAGAATTTTCTTACCTAGGTTTTTCTTTAAAAACACTATTATGTGATGATAGACATCGCATAATAAACAAATTATTTATAAAATAAATAAATAAAAAGAATTTTTAATTATTTTTGTAATCTTCAGATTAGTTAGCAAAATAAACTCTAACAAATAAAAAATGTCAATACTAGAAGCAATAATATTGGGAATAGTCCAAGGCTTATCCGAATTCATCCCAATCTCCTCGACTGCCCACATGACAATAGTTGGTAAGTATATGGGGCTAATTGACCCAAACAATCCTGCTCAGTGGACGGCATTCATTGCCGTGGTTCAGCTTGGGACCCTGGCGGCAGTCTTGATTTACTTTTGGAAGGAAGTTCTTGCTACGTCAAAATCTTTTGTTAAAGAAAATATTCTATCTCGGAAAAAGCTCTACGCCCAATCATCCGAATCTCGAATGGGCTGGTTTGTGATTGCGGGTTCTGTGCCGATTGTGACTATTGGAATGATGCTCAAACCGATTATCGAATCCAATTTCACAAAAGATTTATCGGTGATTGGCGGAAGTTTAATTGCTCTGGCTGTGGTACTTTTTATTGCCGAGAAGGTCTCACCAAAATCAAGAGAAATGAATGAGCTTTGCATGAGGGACGCAGTCTGGGTAGGGCTTGCACAATGCGTGGCACTAATCCCTGGTGCATCTCGGTCTGGTACAACAATTACGATGGGACTCTTTGCTGGACTGAAGCGAGAGGTTGCGGCTCGTTTTTCTTTCCTTCTCGGGATTCCAGCAATCCTTGGCTCAGGACTTTACGAGTTCTATTCGGAATTTTCACATTTTTCGGGCGAGATGCTTCTTCCTACCATAACTGCCAGCATTGTCTCTGGGATTGTTGGTTGGTATTCGATTGATTTTTTGCTAAAATATTTGGCAAAGCATTCGACAATGCTTTTTGTTGGGTACAGGATTATTTTGGGTGTAGCTCTGCTATTGTTTGTGGCTTAATTTTATATTGTGTTTTTATATTTACAGGAAGCGAAAACTATGAAACAAAATCTCACGATAATTAAAACATTACTTTTATCAATCTTGCTGCTTTCAATCTCATCGTGTTCCAAAGAATTAAATCTGTTGAATGGTAATAAAGAGTTTAAATACAGAGTTGAGGGTGGCTCTCAAACCTCATTTCTGACTTTGTCATATAGTGATGAATTTGGAGTGATTAATCTAGCCAGTATGTTTTATGACCAGGTACAAATAAATTGGAAGTATGAAGATTTAAACGGTAATATTATGGATCAGAAAACTTTAGGGACAGATTTGCCAAATTCCTTTGCCATACATTCGCCCCGCAATGCCGAGTTTCCATTTACTGAAGTAGCTCCATTCCCAGATATAACTTTGCCACCAAGCATTGGCTTGGTCTCCGATATTGATTTGACCATCACAAAATATCCAGATTTTAAAGACGGGTTCTTGGAAGGAAAAGTGTTGAAGCAGATTAGAAAAGTAGTCAGCAAAATTGACACAACAATTAATGGGAAAAAATACAACGAATGCTATTATTCTCTGGGCTATAATACCAATTACACAGAAGAACTTGGCACCTACACAATGGAATCATATTTTGTTGAAGGCATTGGGTTTGTTTTGCTAAAATATACTAAACCAGATAAATCAGTGATTAAATTGATCTTAGAATAAAATTTATGAAACAAAATCTAGTAATTATAAAAATATTATTTCTGATAATCTTGGTGGCAAGCCTTGCTTCTTGCTCAATCACTGTTGAAATTGAGAATATTGAATACGACAAAGAAACACTACTCTGGAAATTCAATCCAAAAACCAACACGCTGCTCTCCGAGATTGATTACGGATCAGCAGAAGCATTTGCCTACCCACTCTACATTGACGAAGGTGAGAAAAGGTTCCGATTCAAATTTTTCATTCCAAAAAATAATAAAGTAGATTCCACCCGACTAACAATTTTAATTCCACCAATGGGAACCAGTCAGTATTTCATGTACGGGCTTCTTGCTGAATCCGTTCGCCAAGGGAATATCACTGTAATTTTGCCAAATAGAGGTCTTACGGGCGGGCTAAATGAAAGTCTGGAGGAAACTCTTGGACTCGAAGAAATAAATGATGTATTCAAAATTATTGAAGCCTCTTCTGAGATTTTGGAAACAGAAATTAAAAATGTTTCGCTCTTTGGTGCTTCTTTGGGCGGAGTGATCGCCTTAAATGCTATGGAAATTGATACAAATAAAGTTATCAAGAAAATTGTCGTAGAAGCTCCTCCTTATGATATTTTTGATACCGCAAAAAAAGTAATGGGCGAAGAAGAATATCTCAAAAAATTAAAATCAAGTCCAGAAAAGATAGAAAGTTATGAGAATATTTCGCCAAATAATTTGCTCAAAAATCTCAAAACAAATATTCCCATTTTACTGATTTATTCTGCCGAAGATAAATTCATTCCCCAATCAGATTTTCAATCTCTGGAAAAAAACCTAAGAGCCAGTTTCTCAAATCTGAAAATAATAAAATTTGAAGAAGGTCCTCATCATTTCCGAATGGGCTTCCCACTTTCCGAAGAAGAAATTCTGAAATTAAATAAAGATATTATTGATTTTCTTGACGAATAAATCAGGCTATTAATCGTAATGAAAACGACATGAGACGATATTGATTTGCTCGTCTTGAACTTCATAGACCAAGCGGTGTTCTGAATTAATTCTTCTAGCCCAAAATCCAGAGAGTTCATGTTTGAGTGCTTCAGGCTTACCAAGTCCGTCGACTGGGTCTCTGAGAATATCTTTAAGCAAGTGGTTAATTTTCAGCAGAATTTTTTTGTCGGTTTTTTGCCAATATAAATATTGATTCCATCCTCTTTGTGAAAATGAAATATTCATAAATCATTTATATCTATTTTCACAGTTTTTCCAGCTCTGAGTTCTGCTATTGATTCTCTCAGATTTTTACGATTTGCTTCGGTCGACATAAGGTATTGTGTTTCGTTCATACTATTATAATCCTCAAGCGATATAATAACTATGTTTTCTTGATTTTTTCGTGTCACAATCACCGGCTCGTGGTTGTGATAGGCGTAATCAAAATGTTTTTTTAGATTCTTCCTCGCCTCGGTATAATTTACTGCTTCCATTTCATTCCCAATATTATTAAACTTGTACAATATAAGATACGTAATATAGTATTTTATATTTGATAATTTTAGTAAAATAAATTTATTTTATTTATTTTTATCGCAAACATCTTCATCTTTTCACACCAAAGCCACACAATTTCTCACTTCTACATTTCTCACAAACCAGCTATATATAAACAATATCAAAGATATTAGAGTTTGTAAAAGCCCATATTTCGCAAAATATATTAAAAGCATTTGTTGTTTATATATTTTTTAAACCATAATAAAATGCTTTTGTTTATGTGGCGATGTCTCCGCCCTAGATTTGTATCATAATTAAATTTATGTTCTACAAATACAGGAATCTCACACAATGTGGATTGAAATATTCAAATCGGGCCGTCATAGGGATTCTCTGGGGAAGAAACATTCCTTCTCCGAAGATGATTTAAAGAAAATTGCCCGAGATTACAACGAAAAAGTGGAAACTGACCCAGGGCTTCAGGCTCCACTTGTCAAAGGTCACCCAAGCAGTGACTCACCCGCTTATGGCTGGGTAGAAAAGCTCAGCATAAGAGGAAACAGGCTTTTAGCTAAGCTCAAAGACATAGCCCCCGAGCTGATAAAAGAAGTGCGGCGGGGAATGTTCCGCAAAGTCTCGCTCGCCCTCTATCCCGATAGGATGCTTCGCCATATTGGGCTTTTGGGTGCAATTCCGCCTTCTGTCAAAGGGCTGAAAAATCTTGCTTTTTCTTCGCAAGACGAATTCGAAGAGTTCCAAAAAGAAGAAAGCAAGATGTTGGAAATCGACGAACTGATTGAATTCGGCGAGCATATTCTAAAGGAATCTGACGCTCTGAGACATCAGAATGAAGAGCTGGAAGCCACAATTAAATCGATGGAATTCTCCAAAAGAAAGGAAGGGTTCCAAGAGTTTATCGATGAGAAAAAAGAAGGGCTACTCTCCAATCTCACTCCTCATCAGCAAAAATGCCTGCTCGAGATTTTGATTCTCTCCGACTCTGCTGGCGGTTTAACAAACGAGAATGAGGAAAAGGAAAACCTCTCTCAAAAGATAATTGAGTTTCTCAAAAACTTGCAGCACCCCGTCAATTTGAGCGAGCAACTCACACAGACACACAGGAAAAACATGACATTCTCAGAATCTCATACAATTGGATTCGAGGACAAGAATGTAGATCCAGACAAAATGGAAATTCACGAAAATGCAATCAAGTTGATGAATGAAAATCCAACACTGAGCTACGAAGAGGCAATACTTGAGTCACATTGTGACTGAGTCACATTGTGACTTTTGAGCCAACTCATGGGTAATTATCCTGTGGAAGGAGGCCATAAAAAGGAAGCTTAACTAATTTTTTTTAATCACCCATTTTTATGGGTTAATGCAAGGAGCATTACTATGCCTAATTCACAATTAGACGAAATCAGAATGGTAGATCCAGTTCTGACAACAATTTCCCAAGGTTACCAAAATGAAACATTTGTAACCGAAAAACTATTCCCGACCGTCGAGGTCTCTAAGCTGAAGGGGAAAATCCCATCATTTGGCAAAGAAGCATTCGTCGTTCGAGACCTTGACCGAGCAGATGGTGCGGCCTCCAATCGTATTGCACAAAACGACATTACAATGTTGGAATTCTCAACCACAGAACGTGATGTTGAAATTGCAATAGACTACCTGGCCCAAGAAGAAGCAGAAGATTACGGGCGATATGAGACAAATATCACCAAACAACTAAGCGATTCTCTGCAACTGCAAAAAGAGAAAGCCACAGCCGACACTGTCCAAGATCCACTCAATTATGACTCGTCTCTGAAAAGAGATATTCTAGTGACCGAAGCATTCGACGATTATACTTCGCCCACCGACCCCATTGATGTGATTAAAGATGCTATGTCATCGGTCAGAGCAAAGATTGCGCACATGCCAAACACTATGATAATGGGCGAGCAGACCTATCGTGCACTTTCCTCGCATCCAGCTATTTTAGACAGAATAAAGCATTCTGGACTTGGCAAAGTGACCATTGAAATACTCCAAGACCTGCTCGATATTAAAAATATCCACGTTGGTATGGCAGTTTTCACCGTCGATGGCACGTCATTTTCAGATGTCTGGGGCGACAATATTATTCTTGCCTATGTAGACAAATCAACTCGTGACAAACGCTCTGAGTTCAACCCTAGCTTTGGTTATACTTTCCAACGTGAAGGTCGCCCAGAAATTGATTCATACTACGAGAACGGCGGGAAAGTAAAAGTAATACGAGCAACCGACAATTATGCAGTTCAAGTAACTGGAGCCGACGCAGCGTTTTTGATTACAAACACAAACCACTATTAATTTTTCCAACTTATTTAAAAACAGGAATAAAAAACCATGTCATATAATTCAAACAAATATAACCCAACATTGATTCTAAGCACCAAAGCAAGTGCAGATTTAATTTCAAATCGCTTTTTGGGATTCAGCGGCAATTACCCACCCGTTAATGGCAAAGCACTGGGAGTGGTGGACGCTCCGTGGCTCACCGGCGAGCTTGCCAACATCATCGTCTCTGGGACAGCTGTTGTGGAAACAGATGTTGCCATTTCGCAAGGCAGTCCAATAACAAGCGGTACCACTGGCAAAGCTAAAGTAGCTATTGCAAGTGAGCAAATAAATGGATACGCAGTCACCAGCACAAGTGGTGCCGGCTTTATAACCATTCTATTAACATAATTTAATAATAAATAACAAAGGAATTTCAAAAGATGGGATACAGCACAAAGAATGATTTGCTCAATGAGTTTTCATACCTTGACTTGGCTATTCTATCGGGTGATGATACGGGGGCGTTAATTGACGACTCCCGTATAAATCACGCCATAGACCAAGCAGATACTATAATCAGAGCCTATGTTTATGCCAAATATAATTTGGATGATTTGCAGTTTGAAGGGCCAATGCTTACCAAGCTATCACTAGATATAGCAGTGTACAATCTCTATTTATACCACAATAGCGATTCGGATTTGCCAAGCTCGGTAATTCAAAGATATACTAGTGCAATAAAAACATTGCAAGAGATACAAAACGGCAAAATTAATATTGATGATTTACTAAATTTTAATGAACCCAGTTTGTTGATTAGAACAAATAATACAGACACTAGGTTATTCGATTCTGACACACTTTCGCAATTTACGGGATAGAGCAACAAAATGATACAACACAAAATAAAAGCAAAAAGCCTAGCCACAGATTTTACCAGCAAGCAATTCCCACTACACCAAGAATCATTTTCTGGGAGAGTTCTGCCCGCTCGTAGCGTTCAGATTGTGTGGGAAGGACTTGCTGGACCGTTCGATGGAGTAATTGAAATTTGGGCATCCTCAGGGGACAAAGGTGCACTAAAGTTGGCAACTTACACTCCCCAAACCGCAG
>JAJRPT010000068.1 GCA_024280675.1 Bacteroidota bacterium | reverse complement strand
GCACCCTTTATAAAAAACAGTACAAAGTTTATGATGGGTACTGTTCAAGATATTACCAGAAGAAAAAGAACTGAGCGTCAGCTGATAAGAAGCGAGAAGAAACTCAATCAAGCACAAAAAGTTGCAGACATGGGTTCTTGGGTTAGATATTTTAAAGAAGGCAAGCTCTTTTGGTCCGATCACACCTTTCGATTGTTTGGTTACTCGCCGAAATCGTTTGAACCAAGTTATGATTTTTTCTTAAAACATGTTCATCCAGAAGATTTGAAAATAGTTGAACAGGGATTGAAAAATGCACTCGATAATATTGACGATTATGATGTCACATTCCGAATTATTGGCAAAGATAAATCTGTCATGTATGTGAATTCTCGTGGTAAAATTCATTTTGAAAATGATGAAGCCGAAAAAATGGTAGGCTCATTGCAAAATGTGACAGAGAAAATTAAAACAGAAAAAAAACTGCAACAGCAAACTATGTATCTGAGTAATCTGCTGGAAAACTCTCCTGGAGCAGTTGCTATCCTTGACAAAGATGGTCATATAGCTAGGGTAAATGAAAACTTTACAAAACTATTTGGCTTCAGCAAAGAAGAAGTAATCGGCAATGAGATTATGGATTTTATAGTTCCAGAGCAGCTCGTTGAAGAGTCTAAGAAAATAGATACCGATACTTTTTTGAGAAGTGAAAAATCTGTGACATATGAAACAATTAGAAAAAATAAGTTGGGAAAGGAAATAGATGTAGAAATTGTTGTTTCAAATATAATTGTAGAAGGGAAATCAATAGGGATATTTGCAATTTATTTGGATATTACCCAAAGGAAGATTGCAGAAAAAGAGATAAAGCTCTTGCAACAAATGATGAAGGCTATTGGTCAGAGTGATGATTTTTACTCAGCATTGGAAGTCGTGCTAACATTGGTTTGTAAGTCAGCCGGTTGGCTTGTTGGCGAGTCTTGGATACCACGCCATGACAAGATAGTTCTCATCTGTAGCCCAGCTTGGTTTACAGAAAGCGATGAGCTTTCCGAGTTTCGCAAAATTTCAGAAGAAACAGAATTCCTTTACGGCGAAGGACTCCCTGGGCGTGTTTGGGCATCCCAACAATATGAATGGATTGAAGATGTTTCCCAGCACACTTGCCAGACTTTTTTGAGAGTTAAAACTGCTTCAAAAGCTGGACTTAAGGCAGGCTTCGGCGTGCCGATATTGGCTGGGGGAGAAGTATTAACGGTGCTCATATTTTTCTCTGATAAATTAAAAGAAGAAGACAAAAGAACCATAGAGTTCATCAGCTCTATTGCAAATCAGTTAAGCTCAGTCATTCAGCATAAAAAAGCCGAAGAAGAAGCTAGCAAGCTTGCAAAAATTATCGAACAAAGCCCCGCATCCATTGTAATCACAGACATCGAAGGAAACATTGAGTATGTCAATCCAAGATTTACCCAAAATAGTGGATATACATCTGAGGAAGTATTGGGAAGAAACCCTAGGATTCTCTCAAGTGGTGACAAGACTAGTGAAGAATATAGCACACTCTGGGATACAATTTCCAGAGGCGATGTCTGGCATGGAGAGTTTCACAATAAAAAGAAAAATGGAGAACTATTCTGGGAAAAAGCGTTAATATCCCCAGTATTTAATGATTTAGATGAGATTATTAATTTTATTGCAATAAAAGAGGATGTAACTGAGCTTAAATTTACTTCTGAGAAACTAAGAGAATCCGAAGAACAGTTTGCAGATTTCTTTGAGAATGCTCCTATTGGTTTTCATATGCTGGGAAAGGATAGAGTTTTCATTGAAACAAACGATTCAGAATTAAAAATAATTGGTTACTCTAGAGATGAGATAATCGGCCAGATGTCATTGACTAATTTATTGGTCCCTGAAGACAAGCATAAACTTGATGATCATTGGAATAAGTTATTAAGAAACGAAAAGGTATCGAATCTTTCTTACACACTGATTCACAAAGATGGTCATCCCGTAAACATATTGCTCAATGCTTCGGCGCGATTTGACAGTAAAGGTAACTTTATCAATACCAGAGGAAGTGTTGTCGATGTGACAAAAATTAAGAAAGCCGAACAGGAAATAATTGAGCTAAATGAAAGCCTCGAGCAGAAGGTTCGGGACAGAACAGCCTCACTCGACGATGCTTTACTTGAGGTGAAGATGGAAAATGAAGAAAGAGGACGCACTCAAGCCGAACTAGAAAGGGCAATAGCAACAAAAAATAAATTCTTTTCCATTCTAGCACACGACCTTAAAAATCCGCTTCATGGAATATTATCTGTTGCTGGGCTAATGCAATTGTTTTATGAAAAAGGTGAGATAGAGCCAATTGGAAAATATATAAAAATGATTGAGAAGACAACATTAAACATAAATACTTTGATTGAAGAGGTGCTTAGTTGGGCAAGATCACAAAGTGGTAATCTGGAGTTTAAACCAGAAGATGTGCAAGTCTATCAACTTGTTTCAAAAAACATAGAACTTTTGTCTAATTCTATAAACGATAAGAAAATTAAAATTAAAATTGATTTTGACAAGCAAATTGGTGTAAGAGGCGATAGGAACATGATTTCAACTGTGTTTAGAAATTTAATATCGAATGCAATTAAATTTACAGAAGAATATGGCAAGGTAAATATTTCGTGCAAAACCAAGGATAGCAGTTGGGAGTTCTGTGTTAGTGATACTGGTGTGGGAATAAGTGAAAAAAATATTACAGAGATATTCAAACTAGACTCGAAAGTATCAACAAGAGGAACTAAGGGCGAGGTTGGCACGGGTATTGGTCTTATACTCTGCAAGGAGTTTATCGAAAAGCACAGTGGTCACATTTGGGTAGAATCAGAATTGGGCAAAGGAACATCATTTAAGTTTACTTTGCCGAAATCCCTTTTTTCTTAGATTGAGAAATTTGAAAGAGTTCTCATCAAAATAAAAAATCAAAATAAAAAAGGTGTAATCCATTTAGAATTACACCTTTTCTCTTTAATATTGTCAATAACATTACATGCTAATCTGGAACATAATGTATGACCAAAATGCCATGTCTTCGCCACGAGTTACTTTAGTAATATCTGCTGGATCTGTTTGCATAAAATTATCTTTCATCCAGTCCCCAGGTAAGAACACAGATTGACCAAATGTAATTTTTGCAGAAGGAGAGAAAGAATATTTCAAGAAAAAGTCAAACTCTTGACCAATTCCAGTTTCTCCATCTACTGATTCGCCAGCAACATTTGTAAATAAAGGCGTTGCATTTGTTGTAAAGTGGTGAATGTTTGTGCCAAACAATAAATTGTCATCTAATTTATATTTGAACATTAGATAGAAATCATTTAACCCTCGACCACCAGTGTTCCCGTGAACGGCGATGAAATAATCCATATAACCGTAGAATTTATGATTTGTACCAAAACTTGTAGCAAAAGTATTATTCACCGGCACCTCATCTACTTTTACATCTTTGTTAGCATCCCAAGCAGTCCCGCTTACTATATCAGCACCAAGACCAATTGAGCCATCATCAAAATTATAGTGGATTTGAAAAGATGCGGTGTAGGCTGTAAGATCAGATTCAATACTTGTAAAAGTAGTATCCGCTCCTTTAACAAAAGCAACGTCTTCAGTCTCTTTAGTGGTAGTACCCATTTGGAATGCAAATTCAGTTATAGTAGAGATTGCACCAAATTTACCCCAGTGAGAAGCACCTATAGTTGAACGAGAAAGCGTAGCATCTATTGTAGAATTGTCAAAAGCGAACACATCAACTCTATCTAGTTCATAATATCCGAATATATCAATCTTATGCTCTTTGTTTGCTTTGATTGTAGCCCAAAGCCCGCTAAGAGACAAAGATGTAGCTTTATTTCCAGTCGAATAAGTATCAGGTTTTGCTATGCCCACATATCCTTGACCGTTTCTTTCTAATGTGGTGAAAACGTCTAATTTAAAACTCTTAGAGAAGTTAAATTTAGCTCTTACACCATCAAAGGAACGACCAACATAATGCCATCCAACTGGACCGATGAAACGTTGTGTTCCATATTTCATCTCAAATCGACCGACTTGCAAGTCCATTGGCATTCCAAAAAGCCCATTCATTTGCACATAAGCTTGATGAAGATCAAGATTTGTACCTTTATTGAGCGTACCACCGGCATCACCCATAACACGTGAATCAGAGAGTTGAACAAAGAACTGAGTATTGTTAATGTTCTTTGCAACAGAAAAACGTGTTCTCATGCTTGTAAAAACTGGAGCATAGGTTTTGTTCGAGAAATCCCGCCCATCAACTTCTGTACGAGTTTGAACATGACCTTTGAAAATCCAATCAGAATTTGCCTCTTCGGCAATCATTACAGCCATTAGCCCAAAGAAAGCTAGTGTACTTAATAATAGTCTTTTCATATCCCAATCCCCTAATTGTTTATAAATATAATACTTGAAATTTTCTTTTCTGAATTAATGTTACAAAACTATTAAAAATTTATTAAATAAAAAAATATTTAAGACAAGTTTATCTCATAATAGTTTTTCTTAGTATTTTTTTAAAGAAAAACTAAAACAACAGATGCAAAATTCATATATTTGCCAACTTCCATGACATTAATTTAATAATAAAATATCAAATACCAAAAATATGATGAAAGAAAATAAAGAACTCCTAGATGCAAAATTTGAAAAACTAAAAAGATTAAAAGAAGAAGCCTTGCTTGGTGGTGGGCAAAAACGCATTGACGCTCAACACAGAAGAGGAAAACTCACTGCTAGAGAAAGAGTTGAAATATTGATTGACAAGGGCACATTTCGTGAAATGGACGCACTTGCTCATCACCATTCAGAAGATTTTGGCTTGAACAAATCCCGTCCTTTGGGCGACGGTGTGGTGACTGGTTATGGCTATATTAATGGGAACAAAGTGGCTTTGTTCTCACAAGACTTCACTGTGCTTGGCGGTTCTCTTGCCGAGCAACATGGACGTAAAATTGTGAAAATCATGGAAATAGCAATGAAATCGGGCATGCCAGTCATTGGCCTAAACGACAGTGGTGGAGCACGGGTTCAAGAAGGAGTAATTTCCCTCGGTGCTTATGCTGATATTTTCTTGCTCAACACAAAAAGCTCTGGAGTGATTCCGCAAATTTCGATAGTGATGGGGCCATGTGCCGGCGGGGCAGTGTATTCTCCTGCAATCACCGACTTTATTATCATGGTGAAAAACACTTCATACATGTTTGTCACCGGCCCGAAGGTGGTGAAGACAGTGACTCACGAGGATCTTTCTGCCGAAGATTTGGGCGGAGCTAGTGTGCATTCTGAAAAATCTGGTGTGGCACATTTCACGGCCGAAAATGATATGGGAGCAATTGACATTGTTAAAAATTTATTGAGATTCATACCAGCAAATAATACCGAAGAGCCTCCATTCAACCCAAATTCTGACCCGCTCAACAGGCTCAACGACGATCTCCAATACATTATCCCAGCAAATCCCAACCAACCCTATGACATAAAAACTGTAATTGAATCAGTTGCAGACAACTCCGAATTTTTAGAGGTACACTCAGCTTATGCAGAAAATATTGTTGTTGGATTCATTCACTTGGGCGGACGTTCTGTTGGAGTGATTGCCAATCAACCAATGGTCATGGCTGGCGTACTCGATATAAATTCATCCAAGAAAGCAGCTCGTTTCATTCGATTCTGCGACGCATTCAATATTTCTCTTCTCACATTTGAAGATGTTCCAGGCTTTATGCCCGGCAAAGACCAGGAGTGGGGTGGGATTATTGCAAATGGTGCGAAGTTGCTTTATGCTTATTGCGAGGCGACTGTTCCGAAGGTAACTGTAATAACTAGAAAGGCTTACGGTGGAGCCTATGATGTGATGAGTTCGAAACATATTGGAGGAGATTTGAACTTTGCCTGGCCGACTGCCGAGATGGCAGTGATGGGAGCCAAGGGTGCGGTTGAGATTATATTCAAGCGTGAAATTTCCGAGGCTGAAGATCCGATTGCAAAGCAAAAAGAACTAGAAGAAATGTACAATGATAAATTTGCAAATCCATATATTGCAGCATCTTATGGCTATGTCGATGATATTTTTGAGCCGAAGTTCACACGCCAACGCCTCATCGATGCCTTCAATATTTTGGAGAACAAAATCGACAAGAACCCACCCAAGAAACATGGGAACATTCCGATGTGAGTGCTAGTTTATTTTTATAAATTTTCTATTTACCACACCCAAGACGATACATCAACTTTATTTGGTGAGATTTTGCAGGGTAGAACCTCAGAATAAGAAATGTATTGACCAGCAATCAAAAGTGTTGATAAAAACAGCAATGGCGTAAACAACATTTTTTGAATTACTAATTGTTTCATCGGAGGAATTTTCCAGATTTAATTATTTTCCCATTCTTAATTATTCTATAAACAAATGCTCCCTCATTTAGATCGGAAATATCTACAGCCTGGTTTTTGTCTAAATCACTCTCAATTAAAGATTTTCCACTAAGATTAATTATTTGAATATTATAATCTCGGAAAGAAACATTTCCTGCATCAATGACTAGCATATCTCCTCTTTTGAATACATTTATTTGTTCATCTCTTTTTGAGGTACTTGCTAATATTTCCACGCCCAACAGCTCCCGCTCCCAGACTCCACTGCCGTGAGTTGAAACCCTCATCACATCGGATGAGAATGTAATGTCGGTGACAATGACAGCTTCTGGCAATCCGTTGGAGAGATGCTCCCAGACTCCTCCCTCACTCTTGTCAATGTAAAAGACTCCAATATCATTGCCAACATAAATTACACTTGGGACAAGTGGGTCAATCATAATAGCACTTGTTGGTAAATCTGGCAATCCATCCGAATACTCTTCCCAGTAAATACCTCTGTTTGTAGATTTATAAACGTGCGGGGTGCCGTAGCCACCGATTGTCACATAGACCAGACTATCTTTTTTCCCATCAAGTGCAATATCGGTGATATACCTATCGGGTAGATTGTTAGTGATATTGTAAAACTCTTGCTTATTGTCAGTCACGAAAATCTCCGGTCGTTTGCTGTAGTCTTGGCTGGAAGCTGTTGCACAATAAATTATATCAGTATTAGTATCATGTTGAACCATCGTGTAGATTACATTGTCGTTTAGAGGCTGCTCATAATTGAGTGCCTTCCAACTCTCTTGATAAGTATTGTATTGCAGAACATAATTTGCCCCAGCAAGTATTGTATTTTCTTCAGATTTATCAACTATGAATGG
>JAJRPT010000067.1 GCA_024280675.1 Bacteroidota bacterium | reverse complement strand
AGGATGTCGCTTGAGCATAATCTCCCATTTTTGCAGCCAGTCACTCCGAATGGTCACATGACCGAAGATATGGGTGAGTTTGCTGTTCGGGCAATAAAGAATTTCACCTATGATGACAGTCACAAAGAAGAAGGTGTGGATAAAGATCTTGTCATTTGGCTCAAGCATGCTGGTAAAATATACCGCTCTACAAATGATTACTTGCACTCCTATCCACATTGTTGGAGAACTGGCAATCCAATCATGTATTATGCCCGAGATTCTTGGTTCATCCGATCCTCCGAGTATAAAAAATCACTTGTGGATATTAATAAAACAATAAATTGGCAACCACAAGAGATTGGCTCTGGTCGTTTTGGAAATTGGTTGGAAGATGTCAAAGATTGGTCACTCTCTCGTGATAGGTTTTGGGGGACTCCACTTCCGATTTGGGTAAATGAAGACGATAAAGACGATTTTTTCTGTATTGGGTCAATCGAAGAACTCAAATCTGGCCATTATGAAGACCAAGGCGGGCATCTTACTCAGATGGAGGAAATTACCAATATCGATCTTCATCGTCCATTTGTTGATAATGTAATTTTTTTACGGGATGGGAAAACCTACCGCCGAACTCACGAAGTAATCGATGTTTGGTTCGATAGTGGCTCGATGCCATTTGCTCAGATGCACTATCCTTTTGAGAATAAAGAACTTTTTGAGAAATCATTCCCAGCCGATTTTATTGCCGAAGGGATTGACCAAACACGGGGATGGTTCTATACCTTGCACAATATTGCAACGGCAATTTTTGATAAGCCAGCATTTAAGAATATTGTTGTCAATGAATTAATTCTGGATAAAAAAGGTGTGAAGATGTCCAAGAAATTGGGCAACACCGTCGATCCTTTCAAAGTGATGGAAGATATCGGAGCGGACGCTGTTCGTTGGTATTTGTTTGTGAATAATCCGCCCTGGAAGACAACGCTTTTCAACCAAGAGGACATGGCAAGGACGGTCATCTCTGATTTTTTCCGTTCGCTGACTAATGCTTATGCTTTTTTCACTCTGTATGCCAATATTGATGGATTTGACGGAAGTGAAAAAGAAATTCCAGTTGATAAAAGATCTGAGATTGACCGTTGGATTATCTCACGTATTCATTCAATACTTAAAGAATTTACTGAGTTTATGAACGATTATGAGCTGACAAAAGCACATAGGCTTTTGCAAGAATTTGTACGCAATGAATTGTCTAATTGGTATATCCGCAGAAATAGAAGACGTTTTTGGAAAGGAGAAAAAGATGCTGACAAAATTTCTGCTTACCAGACTTTGCGTGATGTGATGATGGGCGTGATCTCGATGATGGCACCCACTGCACCATTTCTTGCCGAAACACTTTATCTCAGGCTGAGATCGGAGAACGACCCGGTTTCGGTTCATCTTTCGCTCATGCCAAAAGCTGATGAAACTTTGATTGACGAGGACTTGGAGCGTCGAATGGAAAGGGCTCAACGGATTGTTTTTCTTGCTCGTTCGCTTCGTGAGGGCAGTAAAATTCGTGGTCGTCAACCATTAAAAAGAATCTTGATTCCAGTTCTTTCTCAGTCTGAAAAAGAAGATATAATACAGGTTGCCGAAATTATTAAAGAAGAGATTAATGTAAAATCTATTGACTTTATCGATGATGACACATCGCATGTAATCTCTAAAAAAGCAAAACCAGATTTCAGAGTCTTGGGTAAAAAACATGGGAAACAAACAAATATTGTAGCTGGGAGAATAAAAGAATTTGGCGATGAAGAAATTTCAATAATTGAATCGGGCGAGCCAATTATTTTTGAACTTGGTGGTAAAAGTTTTGAGATTACAAGAGATGACATTGAAATTTATTCTGAAGATATTGTCGGATGGTCAGTTGCCAGTGAGCATGGGGTGACAATAGCTCTCGATACCGAAATCTCCGAAGAGCTAAGACGAGAGGGATTTGCTCGTGAATTTGTGAACCGTATTCAGAATTTGCGCAAAGACAATGGCTTTGAGGTGACCGACAGAATAAACATTATGATTAATGCGAGTGAGGAAGGGCAATCATCACTTGAGTCGATGAATGATTATATTGTGGGTGAAACTTTAACTTCTAACATTGAGTTTGTTGAATTCAAGCTAATGAAAAATGCTAAAAAAATAGAAATTGATGATGAGTTGATTCATGTTCTGATGAAAAAAGATGAAATATAAAAACCCACAATGTGGCGGTGGAAAACATTTAGACAAAGAAAGAAAAAAGATATTTGTAAATATTAGTAAAATTTGATTATATTGAAAGTTAATAATTAATCTGAAATTAAATAACGGCAAAAAAATGTCAAAAGATAAAGAAATTAGATATTCAGATTCTGATCTAGAAGAGTTCAGAGCGGTCATCAAAGAGGCTAAAGAAGAGGCACTCGACGAATTAAAAATGCTTAAAGAAAGGCTAGATGACCTCAATTCATTCTCCACTTCGGACGAATCAATGACTTATTCAATGCACATGGGAGACCAGGGAACCGAAGCCGTCGAGCGTGAAAAGACTTACGCTCAAGTTACCAGAACCCGAGATTATCTCAAAAAACTTGATGAAGCAATGGAGAGGATTGAAAAGAAAACATACGGAATTTGTCGTGAATGCAATATTCTCATCGCAAAGCAAAGACTCATAGCTGTCCCTATCACGACTCTTTCGGCTTCTTTCAAAATACACAAAGAATGCCCCTCTGACGGCATCGATCATATCGAACCAAAGAAATAATCTTAGATGGAAAAAAAACTTCAACACAAGACTTGGTGAATTTTCTTGAACTTGAGTCCGAGGTTTACGGGCAAGATATTTTTATTGAAGAAGAAAAGATTATGGATAATACTATTTTAGGCGAAGAGAAACTGATTCCTGGTTGGAGCAAATCCAAGGATTTAATCAGTCTTAAAGAGATGATTTGCAACTGTATGGAATGTCCTTTGGGCGAGACTAGAAACGAATTTGTCTTTGGTAGCGGAAGTCCCAATGCAGATATTTTAGTGATTGGAGAAGCCCCTGGTGCCGATGAGGACAAACAAGGTTTGCCATTTGTTGGCAGAGCTGGGAAGTTGCTCACAAAAATATTAGAGGCTATTGGTTTATCTCGTGAAGAAGTATTTATTGCAAATATTATCAAGTGCCGTCCACCCAGTAATCGACGACCTGAGAAAGGCGAAATCGAAAAGTGTGAACCATATTTAAAGAAACAAATTGAGCTGATTGACCCAATGTTTATTCTGGCTCTGGGCAAAACGGCGGTCGATACTCTGCTAAGGAAAAATCACACAATGAAAGATGTTCGTGGGAAATTTACCGAATATGAAGGGCGGAAGATGATGGTCACCTATCATCCGGCGGCTCTTCTTCGGAATCCAAATTGGAAAAGACCACTTTGGGAAGATGTGCAACTACTCCGAAAAGCCTATGATGAGGAGTTGGCAAAAGTTAATTAATTTAGGAAGATTATGCCAAAATTTTGTATTTTAGAGAAAGGGAAACGACCGGTTTCAATTCTCATAAGGATTGATGGGCATCTAAGAGGCGGTGGTGATTTCAAACTTTTCAACCCAGACACCAAACAGGTTCTTGATCATTTCAAAATGAGTTCCGAAGGTGGGAAGTCCGAACCTCATATTTTTAAGTTTGATTTGGAAACATTAAATAAAATGTGTCTGGTGTGGAATGTCTTAATTTGCACGAAGAACGCAAATAATTTCAAAGGGAATCTTGATATCGATATTATGCAAATGGGACTTAGTGCAAAAACATCTGAGCTAATTGGCTGGGAGTTGGAGAATGTCCCCCCCTGTGGAATGGGCAATTATGAAAAAATCACAGGTTCTTTGTATTTTGTTCTAAAGTCATAAGTTGCCAAAGTATCAATTGACTTTGATGACCATAATTGTCACATCATCGAACTGAGAATCACTTGCACTTGCTTTAGTAAAATTATCTAAAGAAGATTGTATTTTTGCAATGATTTCGCTCGCACTTGAGGACTTTTCTTCTAAAATTATTTTCTTTAGCAAGTCTTCGCCAAACTCATTTTCGCCCTCATCTCTGGCCTCTGTCACACCATCGGTCAGCAGTACAAAGAAATCACCTTGGGAATAATTTAGCTGGTAATCCTCTAAGTTCCTGTCAAAGAGTTCGCCTGTATTCATCCCCAATACTATGCCTCTGGGGATTATACTTTGAATTTCGTCATTGTGTGCATTGTAATAATAAATTGGAAGATGCCCCGCACGAGCAATTATTGCTGATTTATTCTCTGTATCAAATCGAATGCAAGTGGCAGTTATAAATGCACTTTTTTCTAAATAAGTATAAATCAGTTTATTGGATTTGGAAAGAAGACCAGATGGGGTTTGCTCAAACTCCTGCAAAGTAGAGAGAATACCTTGTATTTTAGACATATAAAGAGCAGCCGAAGTTCCTTTTCCCGACACGTCTCCAATAATTGCGGTCAAGTGTTTCTTGTTCTCATCAATATAAATGTCGTAAAAATCCCCACCAACTTCCATTGCGGGGCGAGATATGGCATCAATCTCAAGCCCTTCAATATTGGGTAGATTGCTGGGCAACGAAGACATTTGGATCCTGCGTGCAATGTCTAGTTCTTGCCTCATCCGCTCACGTGCTGCAAGGTCTGCAATGAGGAAATTATTTTCCACTCCAATGGCTGCCTGTCGTGAAAGCATCATAAT
Source organism: Bacteroidota bacterium (assembly GCA_024280675.1). Classification (GTDB taxonomy): domain Bacteria; phylum Bacteroidota; class Ignavibacteria; order Kapaibacteriales; family UBA2268; genus JAJRPT01. Next base: position 1,425 of record JAJRPT010000067.1, on the reverse strand, counting down.
GAAATTATTTTCATCAGAATTGAAAGGTTTCTCACTCATCTTCTCGCCAATGAGCAATATTCTAAGTAGCTCAGATTTTGATCTAAGGGGGAAAATATATTTCAAGCCACAATCTGAATATACAGAAGCAATGTTTTTTGGCAAATCAGATAAAAGGAAATTCAGGTTAAATTTCTTTGAGTAAGAAATCAGTTCTCTTTGCTTGTTTTTGGAATATTCCTCAATGTCGGCTGATTCTATCCCATAATAAAATTGTGAGGCAATTTGCTTTTCATTCTCGAAAAATATGACGACCACTCTTTTGACCTGCATGAGTGAGGCAATTTGCTTTCCAATGTTCTTGGCAATCGAGTCAAGGCTTGCCCTTTGTTGGACAATATGTGCAATTTCTTCGAGTGCTTCTTTGTAGTCTAGTTTTACGATATGGTATCTGCTGTCGAGTAATCTGATTAGCTTGTCTTTTAAGCAAAATAAAATATATATTCCAAGACCAGACAAAAATATTGAGATTATCTTAGAATAGAATATATTATTCTGTGGTTTTAGAGGAGAATCCAATATTTCAATATTTGTTCCAGTAAAATGTATGTTTGGGATTGGGTATTCAAGATTTGAAATAAGGACTATTAAATAAATTACTATTAAATAAAAAGTAATGTTTGTAAGGGCTGTGAGTATGGTGTATTGCAGGCTTTTGGTGATTCTGATAAGTTTTTCCAGCAAAGAATACTTGGCAATCGTGTAGATGATCGAAAGTGGAATCATCAAAATTATCAGATGACGGAATCTGCTAATGTTGCCAGAGCTAATAATGTCTGGAATAAAGTGGGCTAGATCCAATAAATAAATTAAGAATGGGGTAAAGAAGAAAAGAAAATATGCCAGTACTGAGAAATAAATAGCTCGCCCATGTATTTTGCTAGCTGATCTTTTTTCATTGAAAAACGAAAACATTAATAGATAATAAAAAGTAACAACAATGAAAAAATAACTAGACAAGTGGTTTATATAAGTTGATTTGAGAAAGAAAAATTCAAAAATAAAGTATAAGTAGAAAACAGAGGCAATGATTATTGGGAAAACAGAGAGCCATTTCTTTGCCAGAAATCTTTCCCTTCTGTATGGTAAATAGTTTAAACTATAGAGGAATATTGGGTAGCCCAGGAAAATACAAAATGAAATAAGAAAAGATAATAATACTGTAATATTGTCTGATGAAACTATTGAAAAACGTGGCATTGCCATTAAAAATCCAAAATTCAGCAAACCAAAGCCAATGAGCTTTGCCTCCAATAAATAATGCCTAAACAAAAGTATATACACGCCCAGCAATAGAGTGAACAAGCCAATTAAAAAAGAAATAATGTAATTTAATTCGAGTCCATATTTTGCAAGTTTAACATCAATATCAAGAAGTTTATTATT